>JAJUHM010000003.1 GCA_029279925.1 Aquabacterium olei | reverse complement strand
CGGCTGTTGCACGCGCTCCAGGTAGGCGCCGAGTTGGGCTTTGAGGCTGTCGTCCAGCATGGTGGTCATCCTTTTCTGAGTGAATTCGGTGTCAAGCGACTGTGAAAACCGGCCTCCTGTACTGCGTCAAGGGTTGGGGCCAGCGAGCAGGCTGCACTGCCCCACCCCGGCCGGCTTCGTGGGCCCGCAGGGTAGGCAGTGTCAGCGGTGTGGGAAGGGCGCGCCTTCTCACAGGTCAAACAACAGCGTGTCTGACGTCAGATCGATCAGATCTTGCCGACCAGGTCCAGCGACGGAGCCAGGGTCTTGGCGCCTTCCTTCCACTTGGCCGGGCAGACCTGGCCGGGGTTGGCGGCGGTGTACTGGGCAGCCTTCAGCTTGCGCAGGGTTTCCGACACGTCGCGGGCGATCTCGTTCGAGTGGATTTCGACGGTCTTGATGACGCCGTCCGGGTTCACCACGAAGGTGCCGCGCAGGGCCAGACCCTCTTCGGGGATGTGCACGCCGAAGGCGTTGGTCAGCGTGTGGGTGGGGTCGCCCACCAGCGGGAACTTGGCCTTGCCGACGGCCGGCGAGGTTTCGTGCCACACCTTGTGCGAGAAGTGGGTGTCGGTGGTCACGATGTAGACCTCGGCACCGGCCTTCTGGAACTCGGCGTAGTTGTCGGCAGCGTCTTCGATCTCGGTCGGGCAGTTGAAGGTGAAGGCGGCCGGCATGAAGATCAGGACGGACCACTTGCCCTTCAGGCTCTCGTCGGTCACCTCGATGAACTCACCCTTGCCACCACGGTTGACGAAGGCTTGGGTCTTGAACGGCTGGACTTGCGTGTTGATCAGGCTCATGGATCGGTTCCTTGGTTTGGGTTGTGTTGTGAGACAACAGAACGAATATTAGGTCAGCCAGCCTCATATAGCGAATTGATTGAACAAATTCACTCCATTGATGTCGCCTATTGACATGTCACCCGGCGGACATGAAAAAGCGGCCTGTGCACCGAGGTGAACAGGCCGCAGCAGGAGGGGCCGCCCTGATGGGGCGGACAGGCCCTCGGGCAGGAGTCAGTAAACGTAGAAGGTCGTGCCGGTGACGGGTCGGTCGGCCATGACGTTGACACCGAATGTCGCCACCGCGGGGCTGACCGTCTTGCCGGTGACCTTGACGGCGACCGAGATCGAGCTGGTCCCGCTCGGCACGCGGCAGACGTACAGCCCGGTGGTGCCGATGGTGCAGCTCACGCCCGAGGTGGTGGAGCTGATGGTGGCAGCGCCCGTGTAGGCGGCACCGGTGGAGGTGCGCAGTGCACCGGCGACCATCGTGGCGCCAGCGACATCGACGCTGGCATTGGCCGGCTTGCCGAGCGCCGCCACGACGGACTTGGTCTGCAGCACCGTGGACACCACGTTCTCGGCGGCAGTGCCGCACGTGGTGCCGGTGCTGGTGCACTTCAGTTGCGGCGACGAGAACAGTGCAACCCGCGGATAGACATAGGACATCACGGTGCCGAAGCTGCCGCTCACACCGCGGCCGTAGCTGTACGGGAACACGCCAGCGGTTCCGGAGTTCGCCTTGTCATGCATGGCGCCCAGGTTGTGGCCCAGTTCGTGCGCGAAGCTCAGCGCCGAGCAGTAGCTGCTGCCGTGCTGGCCGTCGTTCAGCGCCGAGAACGCGAGCGTCGGTACCTGGGTGCGGTAGGCGCTCAGCCCTTGCGCGCCGGCTGCCGGCACGTAGGCCAGGCCGCAGGTGTTGGTCGACGCTGTCACGCTGTTGAAGGGCGCGAAGAAGGTCACCATGGCCGCGCCCACCGTCGAGCGCAGCGAGCCCAGGCCGGCAAACGCGCCCCGGCTGCCGCGCAGGTTGGGCAACACCGTTTGCGGGGTGGCATCGGCCTGGTTGATCAGCTTCCAGCCCACGACCTTGAAGCGCACGCCGGTGCCGCTGTTGCCATAGGCGGTATTGGCCACCTGAACCAGATTGGACAGCCGGGTCCGGGCTGCCGATTCGCTGCCCCACATCGTCACGAAGGACGGGCTGTAGGTCATCAGCAGCGTGATGGTGGTGTCCACGGCGCCAGCCGGCAGCGGCGTCAGCGAGCCCGTCGTGGTGCTGGTGGTCGTGGTCGTGCTGGCTGCGGTGGTCGTGTTCCGGGTCGACACGGCAGCGGCGGTGTACGGCTCTTCGTGCCCGTCGGTGACGTGGTCATCGCCGCCCGGTTCGGTCCAGCCTGCGGCGCGCGGGTCGAGCACCACCGTGCGCCCATTGCGCGTCTGCACCTGGTACTCACCTTGCGGCGTGAAAATGGCGGCAAACGTGGCGTCGGTGCCAACCGTGACCACGGTGGGACTGCCCCGCCCTTCGAGACGGCTGACGGCTTCCAGTTGCAGGTTGCCTTCGGCGTCGAGCGCGGTGCTGGTGACGATGGCCACCTCGGTGCGGCCACCCGGCAGCGGGATGGCCAGTTCGCTGCCCACGGTGGCCTGGACCAGGGCCGACAGGTTCTGGTTGACCACGGTGGTCGCCTTGTCGAGGCGTTCACCCAGCGTCCACGCCTGGCCGCTCACGCGGGCCATGTCCCGCGAGGCCACCAGCGAGCGGTCGGCTTCCTGGCGGAAGTTCACCAGCTTGCCGTTGAAGCGCACGGCGCCCACCACCCGGCCGTTGGCCAGTTCCTGGATCACCACCCGATTGCGCTCGTTGCCAGCCAGATGGCCGTGCCAGTAGCGCAAGCCTCCCACGCCGGCCGTGGTGTGCTCGAAGACCACGTTCTGGCGGCCAGCCACCGGGAAGTCGATGCTGACCTGGGTACCAGGCTGCATGGCCAGCAGCTGCTCGACCTTCAGCGAAGCCGCCTGGGACAGATTGGTGCTCAGGACCGACGAGGTGGTCGGTGCTGCAGCGTGCGAAACGAGCCCGGACGCGCCCAATGCAACCAGAGCGGCAACGGTGATGATCGAGGAACGAAGATTGAACTTTTGCCAGCGCATGAGCGCCCTCCTGTTGACTGGTGACCACAAGGTCGGTCGGACGGGCAGCGCTGGGCTGGATGACACGATCCGGACCGCACGCTTGTTACACGTACGACCTTCCGTGGCGGCCCGGCTGGCGTGAACGATCGGATCGTCTTTAGCCCCGCAGCTTTGCGCCCTCGCCCTTTCGGACGGGTTGCCCTTGGGAATGAAGCATAACGGCGCAGGTTTGCCGTTGTCTGTGACACCCTTCACACACGGGAATTTCCGGTAACGGCGTTGATACAAATCACGGTGTGATCAAACGTCACTCAAGACCGGAAATGGCATGTTTTTCCCAGACAAATGACTGGGCCCGGAAGAGGGTGCTGTTCAGCGGGCTTGTCAGACAAATTCTTACAAAGAAGCTAGCCGTGCGCCGACCTGCCTTACAGCCAGCGGCCTATCAAGAAAACTGGCCGTTGTTTGCACAATGACTCCATCGACAACGCAGTTCCGCACTGCACCGCACAGCCAGACAACGGAGCCCACCATGACCAACGAACAGATCCTCAACGAAATCCGCGAAACCAACCTGTCGTACCTGATGCTGGCTCAGAACCTGATCCGCACGGACCGCGAACAGGCGCTGTTCCGCCTGGGTCTGTCGGAAGAAGCGGCCGACCGTCTGGCCTCGCTGACCCCGGCTCAGGTGCTGAAGATCGCGTCGGGCAACACCCTGGTGTGCCGCATGCGTGTCGATGACGACCTCGTGTGGAACCTGCTGACCAACCACGGCAAGGGTGCCGCCAACGACGCGGTCAGCCGCCTGCACGCCTCGATCCTGATGGCCGGCCGCCATCAAGAAGCCGCCTGAGTCTCGGCATCACCCGCCTGACCCCGTCCTCACGATCCGCCCCCTTCCGAGAAAGCCCATCATGCGCACCAAGAGCCTGTTGACCGAAGCCAAGCAAATCGAGCGCGCCGTCACCCTGATCAACCTGGGTGCCCGCCTGCAGGTGCTGGAATCGGAAACCGACATGTCTTACGAGCGCCTGCTGCGCCTGTACAAGGAAGTCTCGGGCAAGTCGCCGTCGAAAGGCCAGCTCCCCTTCTCGACCGACTGGTTCATGACCTGGCAGCCCAACATCCACGCCAGCCTGTTCATGAACATCCACGAGTACCTGAACAAGGCCGCGGAAATGGACGAGATCGACGTGGTGATCAAGGCCTACCAGCTCTATCTGGAACAGACCACCACTCAGAACCTCGAGCCGCTGCTGTCGGTGACGCGCGCCTGGCGTCTGGTGAAGTTCGTCGACAACGGCATGCTCAGCATGACCAAGTGCTCGAAGTGCGGTGGCCACTTCGTCACCCATCCGCATGAGATCGCGCGCCACTTCGTCTGCGGGATGTGCAACCCGCCCGCCCGCGCCGGCAAGGGCAAGGCCGCGGGCGGCATCCAGATGCACTGAGTTTCCTTGCGTTTCATGGGTCTCCTCCTCACGGGTCCTTCGGGGCCCGTTTTTTTTGCTGCTCCACGGTGTCACACCGCCGCACACCTGTGTCAGCGCTGTCACACCCCCTCGTGAAAATCATGAGCGGGGGTGGGGGTCTCCCCGGGTTCTGAAGCTGCGGCCGCCCAGATCAGCCCGTGAGCGTGCAGGATGAGGCCTGGCACGCGCCCTGCACACTCGGGTGCGAATCAAGCCTTGCGGCTGGCCGCGCGCGACCCGCGCCGGTGCCCGCTCAGAACACAACGAGACCATGCGAGACAACCACCGCCCACGCCGCGCCGCGGCCCTCCGACTGCAACCCCGCGCTCTGGCCGTGCTCGGCCTGTGTGCCGGCCTGATGCCCTGCGGTGTGCTCGCCCAGGGCGCTCCCGAGGAGGTAGAGCCGGTGGTGGTCACGGCCAGCCCGCGCGCCACCGCGCTGCAGAACGCGCCGTTCGCAGCCAGCGTGGTCGACAGCCGCACCCTCCGCAGCGCCGGCCCCATGGTGAACCTGTCGGAAGCCATGGCGCGCGTGCCCGGCCTGGTGGTGAACAACCGCAACAACTACGCGCAGGATCTGCAAATCAGTTCGCGCGGCTTCGGCGCTCGGGCCACCTTCGGCGTGCGCGGCCTGCGCCTGTACACCGACGGCATCCCCGCCACCATGCCGGACGGGCAGGGCCAGGTCGGCCACTTCGACCTGGCCGGCGCCCAGCGAGTCGAGGTCATCCGGGGCCCGTTCTCGGCGCTGTACGGCAACGCGGCCGGCGGCGTGATCTCGTTGGTCAGCCAGCCCATCACCGAGCGCTTCTTCGAAAGCGCCATCGACATCGGCAGTGACGCGCTCTACCAGGTGCGCGTGGCCGGCGGCGCGCCCATCAGCGACACGCTGTCGATGTCGGCCAGCGCATCCAGCATGCACACCGATGGCCCGCGTGACCGCAGTGCGGCCGACCGCCACCTGGGCAACGTCAAGGCCGAATGGCGGCTGCCGCATGACCGCATCGTGGCCCAGGTGAGCCACCATGTGCTGCAGGCGCAGGACCCGTTGGGACTGGAGCGCAAGGACTTCGATGCCGACCCCGACCGCGTGGCACCCGAAGCCCGGCAGTACAACACCCGCAAGAACGTGAACCAGACCCAGCTCGGCACCAGCTGGCAGCACCGCTTCACGCAATCGGGCGCCTTGCGGGAAAGCCAGCTGGTGGCCTATGCCGGCCGTCGGACGGTGACGCAGTTCCAGTCCATCTCACCCACCACCCAGAACAACCCCCGTCACAGCGGCGGCGTCGTGGACTTCGACCGCGACTACATGGGCCTGGACGGACGCCTGAACTGGCGATGGACGGACGTCGATCTCGTCACCGGGCTCAACATGGAAGACCAGTACGACGCCCGTCGGGGCTACCAGAACTACACCGGCCCCAGCAACGCCCCGACACAACTGGGCGTCAAGGGCACCCAGCGACGCGACGAGGCCAACTCGGCCCGCACCCGCGAGGCCTATGCCCAGGCCCAGTGGGATTTCGCGGCCGACTGGGCGGTCACCGCCGGCCTGCGCTCCGGTCAGGTCACGCTGACCAGCAAGGACAGCTACATCACCAGCGGCAATGGCGACGACTCCGGCACCATGCGCTACGACTACAACACGCCGGTGCTCGGCCTGCGCTGGAAGGCCAGCCCCACGCTGACCCTGCATGCCGGGACCGGTCGCGGCTTCGAATCGCCGACGCTGGGTGAACTGGCATACCGCACCAACCTGGGCGGCGGCTTCAACACCGCGCTGAAGCCCCAGACCAGCCGCCATGCCGAGATCGGCAGCAAGTGGCGGCCCGCCCCCGGCACATCGCTGGACGCCACGCTGTTCGTTGTCAACACCAGCAACGAGATCGGCGTGCTGAGCAACAGCGGCGGCCGCTCGACCTTCCAGAACGTCGGCCACACCCAGCGCAAGGGGCTCGAGCTGGCCGGCCAGTGGCGCCTGAGCCCGCAGTGGCGCACGGCCGCCGCCTTCACCTGGCTCGATGCCACGTACCGCGACAACTTCCTGACCTGCCTGGGCACCCCCTGCACCACCGCCACCGCCCCCGTGGCCGCGGGCAACCGCATCGCCGGCACGCAGAAGCACAACGCCTTTGCCGAGCTGGTGTGGCAGCCGATGCGCGGCATGGAGGGCGGCCTGGAATGGCAGGCCCGCAGCCGCACGGCCGTCAACGACCGCAACAGCGACTTCGCTGCCGGCTGGGGCATCGTCAATGTGCGCTGGACCCAGCGCTTCCAGCTCGACGCCCGCGGCAGCGCGGTCGAGGTGCTGGCCCGCGTGGACAACATCGGGGACAAGCGCTATGCCGGCAGTGTCATCGTCAACGATGGCAACAGCCGCTTCTTCGAGCCCGCCGTCGGGCGCAGTGCCCTGCTGTCCGTCCGTTACCTGCACGGGTTCTGAGCCGGCTGCGCCCTTCGCGACAAAAAAGCGGCGCCCCCCGGGGCGCCGTGATGAGGCCGGGTTGCTGAATCCCGGCGTCGCTTGAAAGCGGGTCAGTGCTGCTTGTTCTGCCAGTGCAGCTTGCGGTAGATGGTGTTGCGGCTGATGCCCAGTTGCTTGGCCGCCTCGGAGATGTTGCCGCGGGCCGCTTCCACGGCCTGGCGGATGGTCTGCAGTTCGATGTCGACGAGAGAGGCGGGCGCCGGCGCCCCCCCTGACGACGCCGCAGCGGGCACAACCGCCGGCGGCAGGCCATGGGAAGCCTCGTGGTGCGATGCGGTGCCGCTCTGTGCCCCATGGGCATCGGCGTAGGCCGGCTGCCCTCCGGCGCCAGAGGGCGTCCCGAAACCACCGGAAGCCAACCCGGGATGTGAGCCGCCCCCCATCGGAGGCACGCTGCCGCCGATGTAGCCGGAGCCACCACCGACGAGACCGCCTCCCGTGGCCCGGGCCCCGAGGCCAGCCTGACTCTGGCTGCGCAGCACATCGTCCATGAAGTCGTCCGACAGGTGGGCCCGGGTGATGAAGCGCTCGTCGCCCGCCATCACGCTCGCGGTGCGCAGCACGCCCGCCAGCTGGCGCACATTGCCCTGCCAGCGGCAGGCCTGGAACAGGTTCAGCACATCGGGCGCCAGTTCGTGCGCCACGTCGGGGCACTCGCGCTGCAGGATGCGCTCGACCAGCACCATCAGGTCGCTGCGCTCGCGCAGCGGCGGGATGCGCACCACCAGCCCGTTGAGGCGGAAGTACAGGTCTTCGCGGAAGGTCTTGCGCTCGATCATCTCGCGCAGGTTGCGGTGGGTGGCGCACACCAGGTTGATGTCGATCGGGATGGCGCGCCCGCTGCCGAGCGGCGTGACCTCGCGCTCCTGCAGCACGCGCAACAGGTGCGCCTGCAACGACAGCGGCATGTCACCGATCTCATCCAGGAACAGCGTGCCACCGTGGGCCTGGACCATCTTGCCGACCGCACCCTTGCGGCGTGCGCCGGTGAAGGCGCCCTCCTCGTAACCGAACAACTCCGACTCGATCAGCGTTTCCGGAATCGACGCACAGTTAACGGCCACGAAGGGTGCGGTGGCCCGGCTGGAATCGTTGTGGATGGCCCGCGCCAGCAGCTCCTTGCCGGTGCCGGTTTCGCCCTGGATCAGGATGGGGATGTCGCGGTTGAGCACCCGCTTGAGCTTGTCGAGCAAAGCCGCCATCTGGGCGTCCCCGGTGGCCAGCGCGGCCAGTCCGAGCTTGCGCGCCGCAGAGGACCGGGGTGGCTCACCTGATGAGCCTGAATGCGAGCCATCCGCCACGAAGGCATCGGCCAGCTTGCCGCTGGGCACGCCAAAGGGGCTGCCCGGCGGCATAGCCGAGGACACCGAAGTCGGACCGCTGCCCAGCGCGCCGCCCAGGCCTGCCGGCATCGGGGCGCCGGTCACCCCGCCGACTTCGGCCGTGCGCAGGGCGGCACGCCCGGACGCGCCCTGGGCAGACTCCCTGGCCGTTGCCGCAGCGGCCGGTGGCAGGCTCAGTTCACCGGACGGCAGCATGCCGGCCGGCGATGGCGCCGGCGTGGCCTCGACCGCATCGGCGGCCGCGTCCGACAGGCTGTGCCACACGGGCCAGTTGAAGCGCGCACGCAGGTGCAGTTGCCGGCCGGACACGGTTTCGACCAGCATTGCCGCAGCCTGTGGCGAGCGAAAACGTTCGGTCAGGGCCCCCATCGTTGCCCCGAACAGCGAGGTGACGGTGTGCATGCGCAGTGCAGCGCTGCTCATGCCCAGTTGTTCCTGGGCGCCCCGGTTGGCGCCCATGATGCGGCCGTCCGGGTTCACCGCCAGGATGCCTTCGGTCAGGGTCCCGAGGAACTCGGGGCGGGCGTGCAGGTAGATGTGGCCCACATTGCGGTGGTCGTCCGAGAACCAGTGGTTCTCGATCATGCGCACCGACATCCGTACCAGCCCCAGCGTATAGGGATGGAAGGTGTGCTGATCGCCCGTCACGTCCAGCACGCCCAGGATGTTGCCCCGCGGATCGAGGATGGGCGCCGCGGAGCAGGTGAGGAAGTGATTGGCGTTGATGAAGTGTTCAGCGCCATGAACCAGCGTGGGCAGTTCCTCGATCAGGGCCGTGCCGATCGCGTTCGTGCCCTTGGTGGACTCGGACCAGTTCACGCCCGGGCTCAGGGCCACCTTGGCGGCGCGCTGCAGAAAGGCATCCGGCCCGATGGTGTGCAGGATGGTGCCGTTGGCATCCGTCAGCACCACCATGCTCTGCGAATCGAGGATCTGGGAGAACAGCGTCTCCATGACCGGTGCGGCATGCAGATACAGCCGGTGGTTGCGCTCGCGGGCCAGCGCCAGCTCGTTGCGGCTGAGCGTGGGGAAATCCAGGCGGTCGGTCCGATTGAGGCCCAGCGTCAGGCAACGCTCGTGAGACTGCTGGATGGTCTCCGCATGGCGCTCCCCCAGGACAGGCTCGGGCATCATCGGGCCGCCTGTCTCGGACAGGCCGGCTCGCAAGGGGGCCCCTTGGTGCAGCGATCGCATGGTCATCTTCGCAGGTCTCCTCAGCACTGTGACCGGTGCCCCGACCAACGGGATCGCCGCCAGCCTGGTACACCGTGCGGGGCATGTGTCCCCGACGCGTCACCTTCTGGAGCACAGAGTGGCTCCAGAGGACCGCCATCGTAGGCAGGGGTGTCAAGAGGCCGACACTGCCGGGAACCCTCTCAGGGTTAACCCTTGAAAGTGTCACGGACCGTGACAGGTGTGCCGGGGTGCTGTGTCACGGTCGTGCGGGATCTCACGTCCCCGGGTGGTACAGGCCGGTATCCGGCGTCCGCCAGGAGCGCCGACGGGCGCGTTGTTTGCCAGCCGCGACGCAAGCCAACCCGACCGCCCCCTCATGGAGACCGCCACCATGCCCCGTCCGACCGCCTCTTTCTGCGCTCGCCGCCCGCACCGTCGGGCCATGCTCGGCCTGCTTGCCGCCACGGCGCTGGCACTGTCCGGCTGCGATGAAACCAGCCGCCTGCCCGCCGAAGCCGGCTACGGCCCCCAGCCCAGCCTGCCGGCGCCCGCCCCTCAGCGCATTCCCACGGTGCACGTGGCCCAGGCCACCGGGTGGCCGGCAGGACGCCAGCCTGTGGCTGCAGAAGGGCTGAACGTGCAGCCCTACGCCACCGGGTTGCAGCACCCGCGCTGGCTGCTGACCCTGCCCAACGGCGACGTGCTGGTGGCCGAGACCAATGCGCCGCCCAAGCCCGAAGACAGCAAGGGCATCCGCGGCTGGTTCATGCAGCGGGCCATGAAGAAGGCCGGATCGGCCGGGCCCAGCGCGAACCGCATCACGCTCTTGCGGGATGCCGATGGTGACGGCCGCGCCGAGATCCGCACAGTGCTGCACGAGGGGCTGAACTCGCCGTTCGGGATGGCGCTGGTCGGCGACCACCTGTATGTGGCCAACACCGATGCGGTGGTCAGGCTGCCCTTCCGGCCCGGCCAGACCCGGATCGACGCCCGGCCCGAGAAGGTGCTCGACCTGCCAGGCGGCCCCCTGAACCACCACTGGACCAAGAACCTGACCGCCTCGGCCGATGGCAAGCGCCTGTACATCACGGTCGGCTCCAACAGCAACATCGCGGAAAACGGCATGGACAAGGAAGAGGGGCGCGCCGCCATCTGGGAGCTGGACCTCGGCACCCAGCGCCATCGCGTGTTCGCCACCGGATTGCGCAATCCCAACGGCATGGCCTGGGAAGGCGGCCGCCTGTGGACCGTGGTCAATGAGCGGGACGAACTCGGCAACGACCTCGTCCCCGATTACCTGACCTCCGTGCAGGAGGGCGGTTTTTACGGCTGGCCTTACAGCTACTGGGGCCGGCATGTCGATGAGCGGGTCCAGCCGCAGCGCCCCGAGCTCGTGGCCCACGCCATCACGCCGGACTACGCGCTCGGCGCCCACACCGCGTCCCTGGGGCTGGTCAACGCGGCAGGAAACCGGCTGTCACCAGCGTGGTCGCAAGGGATGTTCATCGGCCAGCACGGCTCCTGGAACCGCAAGCCGCGCAGTGGCTACAAGGTCGTCTTCATCCCGTTCAAAGAGGGCAAGCCGGCCGGCCCCCCGGTCGACGTGCTGACGGGCTTTCTCAGCGAAGCCGGTGAGGCGCAAGGCCGTCCCGTCGGGGTGGTGCTGGACCGTCAGGGCGCCTTGCTGGTCGCCGATGACGTCGGCAACGTCATCTGGCGGGTGGCGGCGATGCCCCCTCAGGGCGCGCCCAAGGCACCATGATGCGGGCACACCCACCCTTTTCCCCAGGGCGCAGACACCGGAAGTGCCTATGATGCACACCGATGTTTCTCCGCCGTCTCACCAGCAGCATCGTCACACGGCTCGTCCTGTTCGGGCTGGCCCTGGCGCTCACCGGATCTGCCATCCGGTACCAGGTCCTGCCCGCGTTCCTGCACGATCAGGTGGGCCAGGTGGTCGCGGGGCAGCAGGCCGCCCTCGCCGCCTACGTCGCGCAGGACATCTCGGCCAAGCTGGATGAGCGCGAGCGGGCCCTGCAGCGACTGGCCTCCGCCACGCCGTGGCACGCCCTGCACGACGCCGAGGCCCTCCAGAACTGGCTGTCTGCCCAGCATCGCACCCAGCCCTTCTTCGTTGCGGGCATGGCACTTGTCGCTCTGGACGGGCGCCCGCTGGCCCAGATCCTGACCACCGCGCCTGCGCTGACGCAGGACCTGGCCGGCGCACGCGTCGCTGTCCCGGACTGGGTGGCAGCGGCCTTGCGAGGCTCCTCGGCGCTGGGCCGCCCCATGCGCTCGCCGCAGACCGGCGAGGTGCTGCTGCCCATGACCGCCCCCGTTCACGACACACTGGGACAGGTGCGTGCCGTGCTGGTGGCTGCCACCGAACTCGGTGCCCCCGGCTTTCTGCAGCCGCTGGAACAGGCCCGGATTGGCACCGAGGGGGCCTTCCTGCTCATCACGCCACGCGACCGGCTCATCATCGCCGCCACCAACCCGGCCCTGGTGCTGCAGCCCGCCCCGGCCGCAGGCAAAGTGCCTCTGTATGACCAGGCCGCCATCGGCTACCGCGGTGGCGCCGTGATCAGGGATGCCGACGGACAGGAAATGGTCACCGGCGTCGCACCGGTGGCCGGCGCAGGCTGGATCGTCGTGGCCCGCGTTCCTGCCGCGGAAGCCCTGGCCGCCGTTGGCGAGGCCCGGCGCTTTGTCAGCACGCAGGCAATCGTCACCGTCGCGGTCTTCCTGCTGCTGGCCTCGGTGGGGCTGTACATCGTGTTTCGCCCACTGCTGCGCACCGCCGCCCTGGCCGACCGCATGAGCCGCGGCGAACTGCCGCTGGCCCCCCTGCCCGTGCTGCGCGATGACGAAGTCGGCCATCTGACCAAGGCGTTCAACCGCCTGATGCGGCGCCTGATGGACACCCAGAACGAGTTGGCCCGCATGGCACACCACGATCCGCTGACCGGTCTGCCCAACCGCGTGCTGCTGGCCGACCGCATGGCCCTGGCGCTGGCACGCGCCCGGCGCAACCACACCCGGCTGGCGGTGCTCTTCATGGACCTCGACGGCTTCAAGCCCGTCAACGACCGGTTCGGCCACGAGGCGGGCGACCGCGCCCTCATCGAGGTGGCGCGCCGTCTCGATCGGGTCGTGCGCGAAACCGACACGCTGGCGCGAGTCGGGGGCGACGAGTTTGCGCTGGTGCTGGGTGACCTGGGGCCGACCTCGACCGATGCGGAACTGGCCGCCCGGGCGGTGGCCAACAAGTGCATGCAAGCCATGAGCACGCCTGTGCAGATCAATGGACAGGAAGGATGGCTGGGGCTGTCGATCGGCATCGCGCTGGGGGACGGCGACAGCTCGCTCGACGCCCTGATGACCGCCGCGGACAGCGCCATGTACCGGGCGAAGGAGGCCGGACGCGGCCGCTTCGTCGTCCACGAGGACGAAGCCGAACCCCTGATGCCCACCGGAACCCGCCGCACGGGCTGACGGGACGCGACGAGGCACACGCCGCCGGGAACAAGGCTTGCCGGAATGGGTCAGATCACGATGGACCCTCTCTTCGCCTTCCTCTCGCTGACCGCCATCGTGCTGGGGCTGCTCGGCGTCGTCCTGCCCCTGCTGCCGGGCACGCCGCTGATTTTTGCCGGCATGTGGCTGGCCGCCTGGGCGGACGGATACACCCGCATTGGCGTGGGCACCCTCCTCGTTCTGGGGGGCCTGGGCTTTCTCGGCTGGCTGGTCGACTACGTCGCCGCCATCGTGGCCGTGCGCCGGGCTGGGGCGAGCCAGCAGGCCATGGGTGGCGCCGGGCTCGGTTCGGTGGCCGGGCTGTTCGGCGGGCTACCGGGGCTGATCCTGGGGCCCATGCTGGGCGCCCTGCTGGGCGAGTGGGTGGCCCGCAAGGACCCGGCTCGCGCAGCCCGAGCCGGCGTGGCCGCCGGATTCGGCTTCGTGCTGGCCCTGATCGCGAAGATCGTGCTCGGGCTCCTCATGGTGATCTGGTTCGGTCTCGCCTGGTTCATCGGCTGATTCCGCGACACCCGGCTTACAAGCTGTTTCACGCTCACCCTTAGGGGGTGGGCCATCTGCCGCCCGTCCACCGGAAAATCCCCTGCTCAAGCGCACTGCGCACACCAACAACATCAGGGAACCGTCCATGGGCATGGGCACAACGAGGCTGCCGGGCGCTGTGGCGTCCGGGGCGCTTTCCGGCTGGGCAGAAGGCCCCGGCCGCCTGCTGGGCCAGTTGATCGCCGCCTGGCAGACCGACACCCGTCTCTACAACCTCACCGGCGTGGGCGCAGAGCGCCCGCTGCCCGCCGACCTCATGGTCGAGCACTTCGTGCTGACCGAGGCCGTTTCCGAGCCCTTCCGGCTCGAACTGCACGCCCTCGTGCTCGACGCCCATGTCGAACTCAAGCAGCTCTACGCCCGGCCCGTCACGCTGCATACCACCCTGGCCGACGGCCGCCGCACGCGTCGCAGCGGCTACGTCACCGAAGCCCGCAGCCTTGACGCCGACGGCGGCCTGGCCCGCAAGGCCCTCGTCATCCAGCCCTGGATCGCGCTGCTGGGCCACACGCTGCACAGCCGCGTCTGGCAGGACAAAAGCATCATCGACATCGTCGAAGACGTGTTCGCCGACCACCGCAGCGTGGCCGCCTGGCACTGGGACGACGGCGTGGCCGAGCACGTGGCGCAAGGCCTGTGCGCCAGCCAGGGGGGCCAGCGCACCTATTGTGTCCAGTACCGCGAATCGGACCTGGCCTTCGTGCAGCGCCTGCTGGCCGAAGAGGGCATTGCCTGGCGCGTTGAAGAAGACGACACCGCCCCCGGCGGCCACCGCCTGGTGTTCTTCGTTCACAGCGCCGCCCAGCCGCAAGACGCCACCAGCATGGCCGACGGCGGCATCCGCTTTCATGGCAGCAGCAGCCAGGAGGCACAAGACAGCATCCAGGCCCTGGGCGCCTGGCGAGCGCTGGGCCCCACCGCCACCGTCGTGCAGGGCTGGGACCCGCAGGCCCACGCCGCCATCACCGCCGAGGTGCCCACGGCCCACGCCTGGGGTGGCGACGAAGCCCGCAGCCTGCAAGGCTGGCTGGCCAGCTACGACCCGACCGGCGACTGGCTCTTCAGCGGCAGCGACGAAGCCACCTTCCTGGCCACGCTGCTGCAACAGGCCCACGAAGCGCGCTACAAGACCTGGCTGGGCCGCGGCACCGTGCGCACCCTGCGCGCCGGAAGCTGGTTCGCCCTCACGCACAGCACGCTCGACACCCTGGCCGCCTTCGGCCTGGCCGACGAAGACAAGCAGTTCTTCACCACCCGTGTGACGGCCCTCGGCATCAACAACCTGCCCAAGGACCTCAGCGAGGCGGTGGCCCAGGCCATCGGGGCATCCGACCTGCTGGATGACGGCCTGGACGGCTTGGACGGCGCCCCCCCGCCGGGCGAAGTCCACACGCCGGCCGCAGACACCACCGCCCTGCGCGAGCGCGCGGCGGCCACCGGCTTTGCCTGCGCCTTCGAAGCGCTACGCCGCAACGTGCCCTGGCGCCCCGTGCTGATGGACGATACCGGCCTGCGCCCCCGCCCGCGCCCCACCGCGCTCGGGCCCCAAACCGCCATCGTCGTGGGCCCCGGCGGCACCGTGTCGCCCCGCGGCGCCGACGAGCTCTACACCGACGCCCAGGGCCGCATCCGTGTGCAGTTCCACTGGCAGGCCAACCCCTTTGCCCCGCAGCGCGCCAACAGCGACCACAGCTGCTGGCTGCGCGTCGTGCAGCGCGCCGCCGGCCCCGGCATGGGCCACCAGTTCATCCCCCGCATCGGCCAGGAGGTGCTGGTGGGCTTTCTGGGTAACGACATCGACCGCCCCGTGGTCATCGGCGCGCTCTACAACGGCCAGGGCGAGTCCGGCATCCCGCCCACGCCCGGGGGCCACGCCGCGCAGGCCGACACCACCGCGCTGGCGCAATCGACCGACCACCGCCCCGCCAGCCAGATGAACCGCGTGGCAGCGGGCGCCGGCGGCCACAGCCCGGCCTGGCACGGTGCGGCCCCTGGCAGCAACGCCGATGGCAGCGAAGGCCAGGCCAACGCAGCGGCGCTCAGCGGCGTCAAGAGCAAGGAGTTCGGCGGCAGCGGCCACAACCAGCTGGTGTTCGACGACACGCCCGGCCAGCAACGCCTGGCCCTGCACACCACGCAGGCGCAGACCTGGCTGCAGATGGGCCACCTGCTGCACCAGGCCGACAACCACCGCGGCAGCCTGCGCGGCCTGGGCCTGGAGCTGCGCACCGACGCCTGGGGTGGCCTGCGCGCCGCGCGCGGCGTGATGCTGAGCACCTATGCCTTGCCGCAGGCGCAAGGCCAGAGCGCCACGCCGGCCGGCGACAACGCGCCCGGTATGGCACTGGCCAAGCAGGCTCAGCAACTGAGCCAGACCTTCCACCAGGCGGCCACCACGCACCAGACGGTGGGCGTGGCCACCGCGGCGGGTTCACTGGGCGCCGGCCAGAGTGCGCTGAACGACCGCGCCGCCCCGGCGGCCGCACTCACCCAGAGCCTGAGCGGCATGGTGAGCGCGGCCAGCCTGGGCGACGCCTGCGGCGATGCGGCCGACCAGTGCACCACGCCCGGCACGGGCAAGGTGCCGCACATGGCCGACCCGAACATTGCCCTGATCGGCAAGGCCGGGCTGGGCCTGACGGCCGGGCAGGACCTGCACCTCAGTGCGCAGGACACCGTGCAGATCGCCAGCGGGCAGGACACGCAGGTGGCCGTGGGCGGGCAGGCCCGCGTGCACACCGGGCAGGCCATCGGCGTGTTGGCAGGAGCGATTCAGCCGGGGGCGGAGGCCGCTGGCAAGGGACTGACGATGATCGCCGCGCAAGGCGCGGTGGACATGCAGGCGCAGGCCGGTGCGGCCCAGGTGGCGGCCAAGCAGACGCTGGAGTTGAAGACGGCGAATGGGGTGGTGAACATCGCAGCCGCCAAGAAGGTCGTGCTGGCGGTGTCGGGGGGGGCGAGCATCACCATCGAAGGCGGCAGCTTCACGACGCAGTGTACGGGGAAGATCACGGTGAAAGCGGGGAAGAAGGCGATGGTGGGAGGCGGCCAACAAAACACCACCTTCCCTCAGATGCCCAAGAGCATCTGCGTCGAATGCCTCAAAAAGTCGCTGGCGGCCGCGCCTGTTTTCACCTCGGTGGGTTGATCGACATGGCGCTCGACTTCATCGATCCCTGGGTGCCAGACTGGGCTGACCATCTGCAGCGTCTGCAGGGTCGCCTCCCGGAGGGGCATCACGTTCACCTGCTGTTTGACAGCGTCTTTGTCCCGGGTACGCATCAACGGTTCGGGGCCTCGACCCGCTGGCTTGCCTTGTTCGATGGCAATGCGGGTGACCCGGCCTCGCTGCGCAGCGTCAGCCCTTTGACCCTCACCTTTGCGCCCAATAACGCCGCTTTGCTGACCGTGCTCCAGGCGGGCTCGGGGGCTCCGGCGCTCAGCGCCGTGATCACGCCCGAACCGTTGGAGGACTGGACGGCCCGCTTGCGCCCCTGGTGTGTGGTGCAAGTCGAGAACCAGTGGTTCAACTGCCGCTTTCCGGATACCCGACGCCTGCCGGGCTTCCTCGCCGCCCTGAGCGATGCGCAGCGTGCAGCTTTCATCGGCCCGGCCATCGCCTGGCACCACATCGGGCGCGACGGCGCATGGCATGAACTGCCGATCGAGGCCACACCCGACGCCGCCATCCCGGACGAAGTGACGCTCGAGCAGGACCAGTTCGATCAAATGCTGGACGATGCAGCGGTTGACGAAATGCTGTTCCGCTTCATGACCCAAGGGCGCCATCAGCAGTTGACGCACGCAGCGCGATATCGCCTGGCAGCCCAGGCACTGGAGGCGGCCCAGCAACACAAGCTGCCGGAACGCGCCCATCTTGACTGGGTCGACCACTGGCTATCGGAAGCCGGGCGCGCGGATGCGGCTGACACCCCGCCCAACACACCAGACACGGAAACCGCCTTGCGCGCCTGGTCTGAGGAGAACCTCGCTTGATCACATCTTTCACCCGAACCGTGTGGCGCCTGTCCGCCCTCATTCTGCTGCTTGGCAGCACGGCATGCAGCTCGGCGCCCAAGCAGCTGGGCCTGCCCGTGGTGGGCGTGAACTACACCGACTTCGACTACAGCATGTCGGTCTACGACACCGCACGCGCGGACAACCGGGTCAGTTCGGGCGAACTCACGCCTTTCTCCGCCGGTGGCCAGATGTGCTGCTTCGACCTGCCGCGTCAATGGCAGCCTGGCATGAAGCTCAAGGTGCGCAGCTACAAAGGCGTCTCAGAAGGCGGGAAGTGGGTGCGCGACGACGTGACCGAGCAGTTGGTGGAAGTGCCGCGCTATGAGCCCGGCGAGCTTGGCACGCTGTGGGTGCTGCAATTCGCGGATGGGCGAGTGGAGGTGCTCAACAGCATGGTATCGCCGGAACACCCGCAGTGGACGGGGTCGGTCAAGGGGTGGCCCAAGCCGTCGTTGGCTTACCGGACGAAGATTTGGAAGATTTATTACGAGAGCGCACGTGACGGAGTTCGCCTTTACGAGGAGCTATTGGCCGAGCTTGAGCAAGCACCGAAGGAAAGAAGTAATAGCGCTTGGGCTCACGCTGCTAGGTACAGACCTGCAGAGCTCAAGGGATACACCGGGCCTTCAGATCCCGCCTACCTGGCACACCTTCGGCGCGAGTACTCGGAGGGCTTGGTGAAAAGCAAAGCACAGGTGAAGAAATTGGAAGGGGAAGAGCCTCGATGATCAAGCTATGTGACCGAGTGGGCTCACAGTTTGAGAGCGCATCCAATGTCAGCGCATTCTTCGATAAAGACAGCGCCGAGACGCTTCGAAAGACGGAACCCCGCGAACAACCCCAATACGGCAAACCCGGCGAGTCCTGCAAGTACAACCTCTTCTTCGGCTTCTTCTTCGACGGCACGCGCAACAACTACATGGCGTGTGAGCCGAGCGACCCGCAGGCCGCAGCCACGAAACACAAAGAAAAGGAGGAGCGCAAGTCCCCCAACTGCCACAGCAACGTCGCGCGCCTCTATGACGTCTATCCGGGCCAGAGCGTACCCGGCGTGCTCGCGCCTGACACCGACTGGGCCTACAAGCCCGAGCTGTACAAGCACTTCTTCAAGGTCTATGTGCCAGGGGTGGGCACCGAGTTCAAGCAGATCGGCGACACCGGCAAGGGCCTGCTCGATGGCACGCTGGGTGCGGCCGCCGCCAACAATGGCAGCGCCCGTCTGGTGTGGGCATTGGTCCAGGCCATCAACAACGTGCATCGCTTCTTCAAGCAGGGGGCCATGCTGATCACGGCCGACGAGGCTCACCGGCTCGCCAACCGGACGTACTTGTCTGCCAGCACGTTGAAGCGGCTGTCTGAGCGCGGCTGGTTTGCCGACCCCAGCGACGACGGCGCAACAGACCCAGCGCGCGCCACCCGCGAGGCCTTCACAGGCCTGCTGACTCGGCTGCACGACGCGATCCGGCCACACTGGCCCACCGGCCCAGACTTGAAGCCGGCGCGGCTGGATCCCGGTATGGTCGAGAAGATCAACGTGTCGGTCTTCGGCTTCTCTCGTGGCGCGACCAAGGCACGTGTGTTCGTGAACTGGCTGCAGGCGCTCGGCAAGCTCGACGCGCAGCTCTCTGGCATGTCCACAAAGCACGCAATGACGCTGGGTGGCTTCCCATTCGAGATCGAGTTCCTCGGCATTTTCGACACCGTGGCCTCAGTGGGCCTGGCCAACACACTGGGCAACTCGCTGTTCGGCCGCTGGCTCGACGGGCACTCGGCCTGGTCGGATGCTGAAGTCAGCTTGCGCGTTCCGTCGGATGTGCGCTGCCTGCACCTGGTGGCCGCCCATGAGGTACGGCGCAGCTTCCCACTGGACTCGATCTCGGTCAACGGGCAGTACGACGGGAAGATGCAGGAGATCGTGCTGCCCGGCGTGCACTCCGACATCGGCGGTGGCTACGCGCCGCAGGAGCAAGGCAAAGGCTTGAGCGCCGATGGCGAGGACATGCTGTCGCGCATCCCGCTCATCATGATGTACCGCGAGGCGCGCCTGTCCGGTGTGCCGCTGAAGCTCGAGTTGGCGTCGGACAAGGCCAAGAAGCGGTTCGCGCTGTCACGGCGCACCATCGACGACTTCAACCGCTACCTTGAGGTCTGCCAGGCAGGCAAGCCCGTCGTGACTCAGTCGGGGCAGACGGTGTGGCCATCGTCGCTCACCGACATCTTCCGAGAGCAGCGCCAGCTGTACATCCAGTGGCGTCTGCTGCGTCGCGTCGGTCAGTCGCTGCCGCTGCACGAAACGGAAAGTTTCAGGCGTTCCTCCACCTTCGACCAGAACGATCTGCACTCGGCCAACAGGGAACTGGAAAACGAGCTGGACGCCTTCCAGCAGTGGCTCCGGCGCAAGGGGCCGGACTTCGTGCCGAAACGGCAGTCTCCGGGCTTCTCGGATGACCATGCGCGCGAATGGGAAGAACTGGCCACATGGTGGCATGCGGCCACACCGATCACGGACACCGCGGCGGCCTTCTTCGACGAGTACGTGCATGACTCCCGTGCCTGGTTCAAGCTGGTGCCCGGTAACCCGGACAGCCAGGACGACATGGAGGCCATGCTGGAAGATTGGCACAAGCGGATCCAGCGGGCGGAGCGCGCAAGCCAGAGGCACCACGCCGGCCGGGAGATGCCCAATGGCGACGGGTTGACCGACGCTCAGCGCCAGGCTGCAATGGAGTTCCACAGGACGAAGCAGATTCCTCGCATGCTGACCGAAGGCCGTGAGCCCTTCCTGCTTGCGAAGGCGGGCTACCTCCGCTATCGCAAGGTGTACGCGGGCTCGGACAGGATGCTGATTTCCAATGCGCGACCGCCCGAGCCCAAGACGCCGGATGTTGCGGCCCCGGACAGACCGCGTGCGATCGCATGAGAGGGCAGATCCGAGCTCACGGCCTCCGATCCACGATCCTTGTACTCTTGATCTCGCTCTGGGCGAACAATAGTCACGCCATGGGCGAGCGTGTGGTCATGGAGGGCGTCAGCATGACGGGCGTGGACCACTTGGCAGACCACCTCAGCGTGCAGGACTTCTGGGTAGACGGGCGCCATGGGTTCCAGGCCGGGAAGGGCGGTCGCGTCGTTTGCTGTGCACGCATTCCTCTGAAGTGGAAACCCGCCGCCAGCATTGAGGTGCGATGGGAGGTGGCCAACTGGCGCGAGGGAACATGGCGGTGCTTCCGGCGGCGAGTCTCACTGGAACGCTACGATTAACTGGGGCGCTTGTACGTGCATTTCCTGCCGAACGGTGACGTCCGGGCGACTGTGTCCAACTACGCACCTGGGTCGCCGGTGTATCCGGGCCCGCGTGCACCCATTCCCGGAAAGGCGCCTTGGGACCACTATCCGATGCCGCCGGTGACGAAGCACTGTCCTGAAAATGCGCATCGCACCCCTGAATGAGCGAAAGCATGCCAAAGCCGGAGCGGCAACACGCCATCAAGCACCAATGAAGATACAAGCCTCTCTCGCATGTCTGCTGCTCGCGAGCACCTTCGTCCCTGCATTCGGCTCGCCTGGTCGCCCTGAGCAGAGGGCAGCTCCTGTACAAGAGACGACACACGACGAATTGGAGAAGCCCACTTTCATCTGCACGCACGAAAAGGATCGCATCCCACCACGCGACCCCGAGGCCGACCAACTCTACAAGTACGCGCGCTGGCTTCGCCGCGGCAACATCCTCAAGCGCGACCCGGCTGTGTTCCCCAAAGTCGAGCGCCTGATCCGCATTGCGACAGCCCACGGCCATGACAAGGCGAACGTGGAGCTGCGCGATCTGCTTGACCGGGGGCAGGCGGTCAGTGCAACGCCAGTGACCGAGCGAGTAGATCTGGTGGAGGACCTCATTCGCCGCGGCATCCCCGGCGGGTACTTCGATATGGGTCAGTTCCTGCGTAGCGGCTACGGTGTCAAGCGGGACCCCGAGGCGGGGATGCAATACATCCGCAAGGCCGCGGACCTGGGCAACCCAGAAGCGCAATACTGGATCGGCGTCCAGCTCTCGCCCATCACCAAGGCGCCTGCAATCGGGCGGAAGATGATGCTCTGCGCAGGAGAACAAGGGCACAAAGTGTCGGCACAGAGGGTGGGGGTCGATTTTCAAACCGTCGGAGAGTACAAAAGCGCGGTCTATGCGCTTCAACTTGGAACGAAGGCTGGTAGTGAACTGGCAGCTGCATTCCTTCAGGGGGGCTTCAAAAGCGAGGACCCCAACGATCGGCTTGATTACATGGCCCTCAAGCCAGACCTGGAACGTTCAGCGCGCTACAAAGCCATCGCGCGCTTCCTCGGGGCCTACTCCTACCTCAACCCCTCCGTCCCCGAACTCGACGACATCGTGCCCCTGCCCCCAGCCAAACTGCCGCCCTGGAACGGCAAGTTCAAGTGGCAGGAGGAGTTCGAGGCCAACATCCCGCCGCCGGTGCCCAGCGAGGCGCGCATTGCCGAAATGGCCCGCGCCAAGGGGCTGGATCCGGCAACGGGGCGGCCGCTCGCATGGGGCAGCAAGTGAGCCTAGGCGCGCGCCTGAGCCGGGCCCTCTGCGCTGTGCTCGCAGCCCTGGCGTGCCACGTCAGCCATGCCGCCACACCGGCCACCACCCGATCCGAGATCGATGGGCTGCTGAAGGCGCTGCAGCAATCGGGTTGCGTGTTCCAGCGCAATGGCAGCTGGTTCAGTGCCACCGATGCGAAAGCCCACATGTTGCGCAAGCTCGATTACCTTGAGGACAAGCGCGGGGGCGTCCCGTCGGCCGAGGCCTTCATCGAGCAGGCCGCCACCCGCAGCAGCATGACCGGTCAGGCCTACCAGGTGCGCTGCGGTACGGCCCCGGCAGAACCCAGCGCACAGTGGATGACACGGACACTCAAACAAGTGCGCCACCCGGGTTCCTGACATCGAACTGCTTGGACTGCGTGCGTCCTTGAGGCAAGATCACACGGCTGTCGTTTCCAGTTGACCCGGTCCCATGCCCACCCGCCTCACCCCCATCCTGGCCCTCGCCGCCGCCCTCATCCTCCCCGCCCACGCCGCCAAGCCTTTCCAGGGCCCTGACCTCAGCGGTGTGTACGACTGCACCGGCCAGGACGCCAAGGAGGGGCCCTACACCGCCGTCGTCACCATGGCGCTCGAAAAGTCGCAGAGCGTGGGCGCTTATGGCGCTTACGCGTTCAAGATGGACGTGCCCGATTTCGGCACCTACCTGGGTCAGGCCGTGGCCACGGGCTCGCACATCGCCATCACCTTTGCCCTGACCGATCCGTCCACCAAGGACTACGGCACCGGCCTGGGCACGGTCTCGGTACGCAAGGGCAAGGCCAGCTTCCAGAAGTTCTATTACGAGGCCGAGTTCAAGGGCGGCAACCACGGTTTCGAGCGCTGCGTGCGCCGCTGAGCACCGCATGGCCGCCCGCACGCCGAGCGGCCGCCACCCTCGTTGACCCGCTCGCTCCTCAGCACTCCACGATGTTGACGGCCAGCCCGCCGCGGGCCGTCTCCTTGTACTTGCTCATCATGTCGGCGCCGGTTTCGCGCATGGTCTTGATGACCTTGTCGAGGCTCACGTGGTGGCGCCCGTCGCCGCGCAGCGCCATGCGGGCCGCATTCACGGCTTTCACCGACGCGATCGCGTTGCGCTCGATGCACGGGATCTGTACCAACCCGCCCACCGGGTCGCAGGTCAGGCCCAGGTGGTGCTCCATGCCGATCTCGGCGGCGTTCTCGACCTGCTCGGGCGTGCCGCCCAGCACCGCGCACAGCGCGCCGGCGGCCATCGAGCAGGCCACGCCCACCTCGCCCTGGCAGCCCACCTCCGCCCCGCTGATGCTGGCGTTTTCCTTGTAGAGGATGCCGATGGCGCCGGCCGTCAGCAGGAAGTCGATGACGCCCTGCTCGCTGGCGCCGGGCACGAACTGGCGGTAGTAGTGCAGCACCGCGGGCACGATGCCGGCCGCGCCGTTGGTGGGCGCCGTCACCACCCGCCCCCCCGCGGCGTTCTCCTCGTTCACGGCCAGGGCGTAGAGGTTGATCCAGTCCATGGCGCGCAACGGGTCCTGCGCGGCGGCGGCATCGGGCGGCGCCGACAACTGCCGGTGCAGTTCGGCCGCGCGCCGGCGCACCTTGAAGCCGCCAGGCAGCGTGCCGTCGGTGGCGCAGCCGCGGGCCACGCAGTCCTGCATCACGCGCCAGATGCGCAGCAGGCCGCGATCGATCTCGTCGTCGCTGCGCCAGTGGCGTTCGTTGCGGCGCATCACGGCGGCGATGCTCAGGCCTTCGCGGCGCGCCAGCGCCAGCAACTCGTCGGCGCTGCGAAACGGCAGCGGCAGCACGGTGGTGTCGGGCGCAATGACCTTGTGGCGCTGGCCGTCTTCGGCCACCTGTTCGCTGACCACGAAGCCGCCGCCCACCGAGTAGTAGCGCTGCGCGTCGACCACGGTGCCGGCGTCGTCGAAGGCCGTGCACGCCATGCCGTTGGCGTGAAAGGGCAGCGATTCGCGGCGGTGGAAGATCAGGTCGTCGCGTTCGGCGAAGGCGATGTCGTGAGACCCCAGCAGCGCGATGCGCCCTGCTTCGCGGATGGCGCCCAGCGCGGCCGGGATGGCATCCACGTCCACCGATTCGGGCTCGTGGCCGGCCAGACCCAGCAGCACGGCCTTGTCGCTGCCGTGGCCCTTGCCCGTGGCGCCCAGAGAGCCGTACAGCGCCACCGTGACTCGGGCGGTACGGTTCAGCACCCCGCCGCGCTGCAGGCGCTCGGCAAACATCCGCGCGGCGCGCATCGGCCCCACGGTGTGCGAGCTTGAGGGCCCGATGCCGATCTTGAAGAGGTCGAAGACGCTGACAGCCATGACCCCATTGTTCGGCCGAACCGGGCCGCGAGGCATGGCGGATTCCCCCAGGCCCTGATGGGCACAGGGGCAGGCGGGTGAAAGCCGGGGCGCAGGACGGGCCCCAGCCGCCTCGCGTCACCCCTTGTCCGGCAGCAGGAAGTTGCGCGCGCCCAGCCCCAGCGCATCGGCGGGCTGGGCGGTCTCGTCCTTCAGGCCCACGCCGGTCAGTTCGCGGCGGCGGGCTTCGGTCAGCAGCCAGTGCAGCTTGTCGGCGGCTTCGTCGTAGGGCAGACCGGCGGGGCGCACGTTCGAGATGCAGTTGCGGCTGGCGTCGGTCAGCCCCACGCGCGGCATCCAGGTCATGTACAGGCCCATGCTGTCGGGTGAACTCAGGCCCGGTCGCTCACCGATCAGGATCACCACCAGGCGGGCGCCGAGCAGCTCGCCCACCTCGTCGGCCACGGCCACGCGGCCTTGTTCGACCAGGGAGATCGGGGCGATGCGCCAGCCTTCGTCGCGCAGGCGGGGCACCATGCGCTGCAGAAAGGGCAGAGCGTGGCTGCCGATGGCGAGCGCAGACAGGCCATCGGCCACGACAAAGGCGAGGTCGTAGGGCCGAGCGGTGGGCGCGTCGGCCCCGGCCGTTGCCCGGCTGCCGCCCGCATCACGGCGCTCGGTCAATTGCGCCCGTGAGGCCGCATCCAGCCTTCGCCCCAGGTCGGGCCGTTGCAGGTAGGTGTCGCGGTCGGTGGCCGCGCTGTGCAGCCGCAGGCAGCCCAGTTTGAGCGAAGCCAGCGCCTGTTGCAGCGCGTCCAGATCCAGCGCCAGGTGCACGGCATCGCGTGCCTGGGCGTGCGCCAGCTGGAAGGCCAGTTGCGGCTGCGTCGGTTGGCTCACGCCGGCCCGACCGAGCCCGATGCGCGCGGCGGTGAAGTGGCGCAGCGCGGCCCAGGGGTTGGCGTGCACCAGCGGGGGCGCGTCGGAACGATCATCCTGTGCCATCAGGCCGCCCCCTTGAGCGCCGGCTGGAACAAGGCCGGCATGCCGTCCGGCAGGCGGAAGCCGGCATCGGCCTGGCTGAAGATGCCCACGCGGGCCAGCCACGCTTCGAACTCGGGCGCCGGCCGCAAGCCCAGCACGCGGCGCGCATACAGCGCATCGTGGAAGGACGTGGTCTGGTAGTTCAGCATGATGTCGTCCGAACCCGGGATGCCCATCACGAAGGTGCAGCCAGCCGCGGCCAGCAGCGTCAGCAGCACGTCCATGTCGTTCTGGTCCGCTTCGGCGTGGTTGGTGTAGCAGACGTCGCAGCCCATGGGCAGCCCCAGCAGCTTGGCGCAGAAGTGGTCTTCCAGCCCGGCGCGGATGATCTGCTTGCCGTCGTACAGGTACTCCGGGCCAATGAAGCCCACCACCGTGTTGACCAGCAGCGGCTTGAAGTGGCGCGCCACGGCGTAGGCGCGGGCCTCGCAGGTCTGCTGGTCGACACCATGGTGGCCGTTGGCCGACAGCGCACTGCCCTGGCCGGTTTCGAAATACATGACGTTGTCGCCGACCGTGCCGCGGTGCAGCGACAGCGCCGCCGCGCGGGCCTCGCCCAGCACGGCCAGGTCGATGCCGAAGCTGCGGTTGGTGGCCTCCGTGCCGCCAATGGACTGGAAGACCAGGTCGACCGGCGCGCCGCGCTCGATGGCCTGGATGGTGTTGGTGACGTGGGTCAGCACGCACGACTGCGTGGGGATCTCGTAGCGGTCGATCACCTCGGCCATCATGGTCACCAGCTTGATGACCTGGGGCACGTTGTCGGTGGCGGGGTTGATGCCGATGACGGCGTCGCCGCTGCCATAGAGCAGGCCGTCGAGCATGCTGGCCGCGATGCCGCTGGCGTCGTCGGTCGGGTGATTCGGTTGCAGCCGGGTGGAGAAGCGCCCCGGCAGGCCGATGGTGTTGCGAAAAGCCGAGCGCACCGCGCATTTGCGGGCCACCAGGATCAGGTCCTGGTTGCGCATGATCTTGCTGACGGCCGCGGCCATCTCGGGCGTGATGCCGGGTGCCACCGCGGCCAGCGCATCGGCATCGGTGTCGTCGGCCAGCAGCCAGTTGCGGAAGTCGCCCACCGTCAGGTGGGCGATGGGCGCAAAGGCCGTGGCATCGTGCGTGTCGAGGATGAGGCGGGTGACCTCGTCTTCCTCATACGGGATCAGCGCCTCGTTCAGGAAGGTGGCCAGCGGCAACTCGGCCAGCGCCATCTGGGCCACCACGCGCTCTTGCGCCGAGCCTGCGGCCACGCCGGCCAGCCGGTCGCCGGAGCGCGCGGGCGTGGCCTTGGCCATCAGGTCCTTCAGGTCGCGAAAGCCGAAGGTCTGCGTGCCGACGCGGTGGGTGTAGCGGTGCGATGCAGAGCCGGTCATCGTGTCAGTGCAGGGCAGGGGTGACGGGCGCGGTCGGTGCCTCCGTGCGCTGGTGGCCCGTGGCACGGTGGTAGACGTAGCCCACGGCCAGCATGGCGACGAACACGCAGAAGATCAAGAAGTTGTAATAGACCATGGCGACCATGCAGACGGTGGCACCCACCAGCGCGATGGCGGGGAAGACCGGGTACATCGGCGCACGGAAGGGCCGCGCCATGCCCGGCTCGCTGCGGCGCAGCTTGAACAGGCTCAGCATGCTGAGGATGTACATCAGGATCGCGCCGAAGACGGCCATCGTGACGATGTTGGCTGTCAGCGTCTGGCCGCCGAACTGGATCAGCTCGTCGCTGTAGATGGCCGCGATGCCGATGACGCCGCCCGCCAGGATGGCGCGATGCGGGGTGTGGAAGCGCGGATGAACCTGGGCGAAGTAGGCCGGCAGGTAGCCTTCACGGGCCAGCGCGAAGATCTGGCGCGAGTAGCCCAGGATGATGCCGTGGAAGCTCGCCACCAGGCCGAAGAGGCCCAGCCACACCAGCATGTGCAGCCAGCCACTGTTCTCGCCCACGATCATCTTCATGGCCTGGGGCAGCGGGTCGTTGATGTTGGCCAGCTGGGTCCAGTCGCCGGCACCGCCGGCAAACACCATCACGCCGATCGCCAGCGCCACCAGCGTCAGGATGCCCGCGATGTAGGCGACGGGAATGGAGCGCTTCGGGTCCTTGGCTTCTTCCGCGGCCATGGCCACGCCTTCGATCGCCAGGAAGAACCAGATGGCAAACGGGATGGCAGCGAAGATGCCGGGGATGGCCGCCAGGCTGAATTCGTCCTGCCCGGACCAACCGCCCTTGACCAGGTTGGCCACCGAGAAACCGGGCGAGACCACGCCCATGAAGACGAGCAGCTCGAAGATGGCCAGCAGCGTCACCAGCAGTTCGAAGGTGGCGGCAATCTGCACGCCGACGATGTTGAGCCCCATGAAGATCAGGTAGGCGCCCAGGGCCGCCGTCTTGGGGTCGAGCGATGGGAACTGCACGTTGAGGTAGGCCCCGATGGCCAGCGCAATGGCCGGTGGCGCGAACACGAACTCGATCAAGGTGGCGGCCCCGGCCAGATAGCCCCCGGTGGCCCCGAAGGCGCGGCGGCTGTAGGCAAACGGCCCGCCGGCATGCGGGATCGACGTGGTCAGTTCGGTGAAGCTGAAGATGAAGGTGGTGTACATCGCGGCCACGAACAGCGCCGTGACCATGAAGCCGAGCGTGCCGGCCGAGGCCCAGCCGAAGCTCCAGCCGAAGTACTCGCCCGAGATGACGAGGCCGACGGCGATGCCCCAGAGCTGCAGGGTGCTCAGCACGGGTTTGAGGGTGTGCGAACCGGGTGACGAAGGGGTGGACATGGCGGCGACGGGCTGATCGGGCAGCCGGGTGGATGGAGCTGAGCCTCAATGTAGGAAGCACCCCGGCCGCCGCGTTATCGGAATTTGGCAAACCTGCCCCGCGCAGCACCGGCGCCCCTGCAGGTTTGCCAAATCTTGATAAGGCTTGGCGCACGACTGCCGAAATACTGGGGAACGTCTTCGCAACCACCCTGGAGCCTCACGCATGTCCCTGCCCCTCTCGCTGCGCCGCCTGCCTTCGATCGCCCTGGCCGCCTCGCTCGCGCTGCTTGCCCCGCTGGCGGGCCACGCCCAGACCACCACGGCCTCTGGCTGGACCCTGACCGGCACCGCCGGCGTGGTGTCCGACTACCTGTTCCGCGGGGTCTCGCAGACCCAGGGCAAGCCGGCCGCCCAGCTGACCTTCGACGCCACCCACGCCAACGGCTGGTTCGCGGGCCTGTTCGGCTCGGGAGTGTCGAATGCCGCCTACGCCAACAGCTCGGGCACCGAAATCGACCTGTACGGCGGCTGGCGCACCGAGATCGGCGCCGGCATGGGCCTGGAGCTGGGCTTCATCAGCTACTGGTTCCCGGGCGCCTTCACGCGCGACGCCGATGGCAAGCACGTCAGCTACGACACCCAGGAGCTGCACGCCGCCGTGAGCCAGGGCGCGGCGTCCGTCGGGGTCTGGTACGCGGTCAGCTCGCACTGGGCCGCCTTCGCGGTCGATCCCTACAGCGGGGTCAACAAGAGCTCGCGCGGCTCGACCTATGTCGAGGCCAACTGGAACCCCGAGATCGCCCCCGGCTGGACGCTGAACCTGCATGCCGGCCGCCAGATCGTCAAGAACTTCGGCCCGTACAACTTCACCGACGTGAAGGTGGGTGTGTCGCGCGTGGAAGGCCCCTGGACCTTCTCGCTGGCGGCCAGCCACAACACCGGCGACGCCAAGAAGGGCGACACGGCACTGTGGACCTTCTTCGATTCCAACGGGCGCGGACGGAATGTGGTGGGCACGCGCTGGGTGGCCAGCCTGACCCGGGCCTTCTGATCGGGTGACAGGCGTCGGGGGGCACCGCAAAACGGGTAGGAAAGTTGCTTGAAGCAGGGTTGACGTTGTTTTCAGCCCTGCGCCATGCCCTCAGCCCGCCCTGTCGACGCCCCTTCGGCCCCGGCCGCCCCACTGTGGGGCGCCCTGGCGTCCGCGCATGCGGGCCTGCACGAGGTGCGGGCCCACGATGTCGACGAGCATGCCCACAACCTGACGGCCTGGCAGCAGCACTACGATCAACTGGGCCCGGGGCGCTTTGTGGGCCGGCTCACCGAATGGCGGCTGCCCCACATCCAGGTCTTCCGCGAACAGACCAGCCAGGCGCTGCGCCAGTCGTGCGAGGTCTGGACAGACTCCTTCTGGTTCGGCGTGCCCGACCCGCTCGCCACCCTGCCCACCCGCATCAACGGCCGCCTGCACGGCACGCATGACGTGATGGTGCGCCCGGGTGGAGAGCGCTTCGAGCTCGTCACCCCGGACCGCCACAGCCTGTTCGGCGTGGTCGTGCAGCGCCAGGCGCTGATGGACGCCGCCGCGCAGCAGGGCTGCCGGCTGGACTGGCACGCGCTGCAGCAGGCAGAGGTGCTGCGCGCCCGCGACGACGCCCGGCAGGCCTGCCTGCATGCACTCGACGGGCTGCTGCCACTGAGCGAGCCACAGCCCGCGGCCCGCCGCGATGCCGACCTGCAGGCCATGGAAGGCGCCGTGCTGAGTCTGCTGCTCGATCTGCTGGACACCAGCGAGGTCGACACCGCGATGCGGCACAGTCTGGCCCGTCGGCAGAAGGTCGTGACGCAGGCCCACGCCTACGTGCTCGCGCACCCCGACCAGGCGGTGACCGTGCCCGAGCTGTGCGAACGCCTTCACGTGAGCCGACGCACGCTGCAGTACTGCTTTGAAGAGGTGATGGGCCTGAGCCCGATCCAGTACCTGCGCGCGATCCGCCTCAATGGCGCACGCCGCCACCTGCGCGAGGCCGCCCTTCAAGGCCAGGGCGTGCAGGACGTGGCCGCCCGCTGGGGCTTCTGGCACCTGAGCCAGTTTGCGCTGGACTACCGCAAGCTGTTCGGCGAGAGCCCCTCAGAGACGCTCAACCGCGGCGCGCACTGAGTCTGAGGCCGAGGCGGCCTCGGAAGCGGCCAGGCGGCGGGCCTCGGCCCTGGCCACGCAGGCCAGCCGCTCGGCATCGGGCATGTCACGCCACGCCCGGATGTCGTCGATGGTGCGCCCGCACCCGATGCACACCTTGTCTTCGTCCAGCTTGCACTGGCTGCGACAAGGGCTGGGCACAGCCGGGGGGGCGGAAGGAGGGGGCGAGGACGACATGGGCCGACACTGTAGGGCAGAGCGCCAAGCACGCGCTGGCGTCGCGGTCTTGTCCCCACCCCCTGCCGGGCCCCGGTTGCAGAGGCCGATATGCTCACGCCCATGCTCGACGTCCGCCAGCTGGCCAAACGCTATGGCCCCGACCCTGTTTTCTCCCAGGTCGACCTGCAGGTCGCGCCGGGCCAGTTCGTCGCCATCGTGGGCGAATCCGGCGTCGGCAAATCGACGCTGCTGAACGCCCTGGCGGGGCTCGACACCGTCTCGGAAGGCACGATCACCGTGCTGGGCACGCCCATCACCACGCTCGACGAGGCCGCCCAGGCCCTGTTCCGCCGCCAGCACCTGGGCTTCGTCTTCCAGGCCTTCCATGTGCTGCCCCACCTCGATGTGGCGCAGAACGTCGCCCTGCCCTTGATGCTGCTGGGCCAGCAGGACGATGCCCGGGTGGCACAGGCGCTGGATGATGTCGGGCTGGCCGGCCTGGGCGCCCGGCTGCCGCAGCAACTTTCGGGCGGGCAGTTGCAGCGCGTGGCGATCGCGCGGGCCCTGGTGCACCGTCCGGCCCTCATCCTGGCGGACGAGCCCACCGGCAACCTCGACCCGCGCACCGCCGAACAGGTCATGGGCGTGCTGGTGGCCCAGACCCGGCAACACGGCGCAGCCTGCGTGATGGTCACCCACTCCGAGGCCGCCGCGGCCCGTGCCGACCGGGTGCTGCGGCTGACGCCCACGGGCCTGATCGAACTGCGCGGGTCGGCATGATGGCCGTCCCCTCTCCGCTGGGCCGCCTGCTGCGCGCCTTTTCCTGGCCCGAACTGCGACACCACGGGCTGCGGCACGCCACCGCGGTGCTGGCCGTGACCTTGGGCGTGGCCCTGGCTTTTTCGGTGCAGCTGATCAACAGCTCGGCGCTCAGCGAGTTCAGCGCGGCCGTGCGCAGCGTCAACGGCCAGGCCGATCTGACACTGCGGGCCGCCAGCGGCGGCTTTGCCGAGGCCTTGTATGCCAGGGTCGCGGCCCACCCCCAGGTGGCGCTGGCCAGCCCGGTGGTGGAGGTGCGCACCCGCGCGCGCCGGCCGGGCCAGAATCCGGCTCAGGCCGTGAGCTTGCAGATCCTCGGGCTTGACACCCTGGTTGCGGCCCCGCTGGCCCCATCGCTGATGCCCCGACAGGCGCCACAGACCGAGGTGCCGGCCAAGGAAGCGGGTGCCGACGACGGACGCTTCACGTTGCTGCAGCCGGACGCGGTGTCACTGAACGCCGCCGCCCGCCGCGCCCTGGGCGTGCAGGCCGGTGACGTCATTGAGGTCCAGGCCGGCCTGCGCTGGCAGCGCCTGCGGGTGGTCGGCACGGTCAGCGCAGGCGGCGCCGCACTCGGGGTGATGGACATCGCCGGAGCACAGCAGGTTTTCGCCCAGTTCGGTCGCCTGCAGCGGCTGGACCTCAAGCTGGTGGACGGCGCCCGTCCCGCCGACGTGCGGACGGCACTGGACCTGCCGCCCGGCGTGAGCGCCGATGCCAGCGAGGACGCCGGCGAGCGGGTGTCCAACGTGTCGCGCGCCTACCGCGTCAACCTCACCGTGCTGGCCCTGGTTGCGCTGTTCACCGGGGCCTTTCTCGTGTTCTCCATCCTGTCGCTGTCGGTGGCCAAACGCCAGCAGCAGTTCGCCCTGCTGGGCGTGCTGGGCCTCGGCGCGCGTGAGCGGCTGCAGCTGGTGCTGGCCGAATCGGCGCTGATCGGCGTGGTGGGATCGGCGCTGGGGCTGGCCCTGGGCACGGGACTGGCGGCCGCGGCGCTGCGGCTGCTGGCAGGCGACCTGGGCGGCGGCTACTTCCCTGGCATCACGCCCACCCTCCAATGGTCTCCCGGTGCGGCGGCGCTGTATGGGGGTCTGGGCATCGTCGCCGCGCTCGCCGGTGGCTGGCTGCCGGCCCGCGCCGCACAGCGGCTGGCACCGGCCCAGGCGCTCAAAGGGCTGGGCGAGCTGGGCGGGGCCGGACGGTCCGCGTGGATCGGGCCCGGCCTGCTGATCGCCGGCACCGGAATGGCCCTGCTGCCGCCGGTCGGTGGGGTGCCGCTGTGGGCCTACCTGGCCGTGGCGGCCATCCTGATGGGCGGCATCGCCTGCGTGCCGGCCTCCGTCGGCGCCATGCTGGGCGCCTTGCCGGCCCCCCGCCACCCAGCCGCGTTGCTGGCCGTGGAACGGGCCCGGCGCATGCGCCACACCGCCACGGTCGCCATCGCCGGCGTCGTGGCCAGCCTCAGCCTGTCGGTGGCGCTCACGGTGATGGTGGCCAGCTTCCGCGAGTCGGTCACCCAATGGCTGGATGTGGTGCTGCCGGCCGACCTGTATGCGCGCACGGCCACCAGCAGCGACCACACCGACACCCTGAACCTCGGCCCCGCGCTGCTGGACGGCATCCGCGCGCTGCCGGGGGTGCGCCGGGCCGAGGGCGTGCGCGTGGTCGACCTCCGGCTCGACCCGGCCCAGCCAGCGATTGCCCTGATCGCGCGCCCGTTGGCGGATCCGGCGCGCGACCTGCCGCTGGTGGGGCAGGCGTGGCCGAGCCGCGCGCTGCAACCGGGCGAAGTGGGGGCCTGGGTGAGCGAGGCCATGGTCGACCTGTACGGCGCCCGCCCGGGCACCCGCCTGCTGTTGCCCCTGCGCGCAGGCCAGCCGCCTGTGGCCACGCGCGTGCTCGGCGTGTGGCGCGACTATGCCCGTCAGCAGGGCGCCGTGGTGCTGACCGAATCCGACTACCAGCGCCTGACCGATGACCGCGCGCTCAACGACCTGGCGCTGTGGCTGACTCCGGAGGCCCGCACCGACGTGCTGCAGACCCGCATCCGGGCGCTGGCCAGCCAGCAAGGACTGGACGGCGCGCTGCTCGAGTTCGCCGAACCCCGGCAGATCCGGGAGGTCACGCTGCGCATCTTCGACCGCAGCTTTGCCGTGACCTACTGGCTGCAGGCGGTGGCCATCGGCATCGGCCTGTTCGGCACGGCGGCCAGCTTCTCGGCACAGGTGCTGGCTCGGCGCAAGGAGTTCGGCCTGCTGGGCCACCTGGGCTTCACCCGGCGGCAGATCCTGGCCACCGTGGCGGGCGAAGGCGCGGCGCTGACGGGCGTGGGGGCGCTGCTGGGCCTCGGGCTGGGGGTGGCGGTGAGCGTGGTGCTGGTGCACGTGGTCAACCCGCAAAGCTTTCACTGGACCATGGACCTGATGCTGCCCGGCTGGCGCCTGGCCGCCCTGTGTGCCAGCGTGGTGGCCGCCGGCACGCTGACCGCCTGGCTGGCCGGGCGCGCCGCCGCAGGCCATGACGCCGTGATGGCGGTGAAGGAGGACTGGTGATGGGCGTGTCACGCCGCATGCATCTGGCTCACATCATGAGCCTGTCTGCAGGATGGAGCCTGTTGCCGAGCCGGACCCTGGCCGCGCAGGAAAGCGCAGCCGTGCCGGCCGACGGCCGCTCGCCGGAAGACATCCCGAAGCCCGGCCGCGCGCTGCGCTTTCCGCGCGACTTCGGCGCACACCCGGGCAGCCGCACCTAATGGTGGTACCTGACAGGCTCGCTGCAGACCGAGGGCGAGGCCCCGCGGCGCTTCGGTTTTCAGATCACCTTCTTCCGCTCACGCACCGACGTGGCCCCCGGCAACCCGAGCGCCTTTGCGCCACACCAGCTGCTGTTCGCCCATGCTGCGGTCACCGACCTGGCTGGCCGGCGCCTGCTGCACGACCAGCGCCTGGCCCGCGCCGGCTTCGGCCTGGCGGAGGCCAGCACGCGGGACACCGCCGTGCGCCTGCGCAACTGGACCCTGCGGCGCGAAGGCCCGCCCGAGCAGAGCCGCTACCTCGGCCACATCGAGGCCGGCGATTTCGTGCTCGACCTGCGCTTCGACCAGACCCAGCCCGTGCTGCTGCAGGGTCAGGCCGGCTTTTCCCGCAAGGGGCCTGACGTGACCCAGGCCAGCCACTACTACTCGCACCCCCAACTGCGGGCGACCGGGCACCTGACGCTCAAGCCGTCCACCGGCCAGAGCCGCCCACCGCGCGAGGCCGTGGCCGTCACGGGCCTGGCATGGATGGACCACGAATGGAGCGAGACCGTGATGCACCCCGATGCCGTGGGGTGGGACTGGATCGGCATGAACCTGGCCGACGGCAGCGCCCTGACGGCCTTCCGTCTGCGGCGTGCCGATGGCAGCACGCTGTGGACGGGCGGCAGCTGGCGGGCACCGGGCCAGCCCGCGCGGGCCTTCACCCATGGCGAGGTGCAGTTCGCGCCGGGCCGCGTGTGGCGCAGCCCGGCCACCGGGGCCGCCTATCCCGTCAGCTGGACCCTCACACTGCCGCAAGGGCGTCGCTACACCGTGCAGGCGGAACTGGACAACCAGGAGCTCGACAGCCGGGGCAGCACCGGCAGCGTCTACTGGGAAGGGCTGAGCGTGCTGCGCGACGCCACCGGGCAGGCGGTGGGCAGCGGGTATCTGGAGATGACGGGTTACGCCAGCCGCCTGGCCCTCTGAGCCGCAACACGCCCGGGTACCGCGGGGTTCCCCGGTCTTGTGCCCGGCTCCTGATCGGCATTCAATGGCGTTTCGCGTGGCATCCCTCACGATTTGCTGCCCTCAGCGGCCACGCCATCCCCCTCAGGAGGCGCCGTGGAAACTGTGCATGCCCCTTCCGCGTGGCGACGCTCACGCGTCATGGCCACCGTGGCCTGTGCCCTGGGCCTGATGGCCGCCATCTGGGCCGGCTTCACCGGGCACCTGCCCATGGCGGTGGTATTGAGCCTGTCGGCGGCGCTGTTGCTGCCGCGGTCACTGCTCGGGCGCGGCGCCCGCCGGCAGCGGCCTCCCAGCGCGCCTGCCGCCGATCAGTCCGCGTCCAAACCAGACTGGCGACGGGTCGCCTGATTCAGGCGGGCATCGAGTGCCTGCAGGGCGGCCAGGGCCCCCATGGGCAGGCCCACGTCCAGCGGGCTGGGCACCGCCGGCTCGCGCAGGTTGATGCGCACCAGGCGCCCCCCCAGTTGCTGCACCACGGCGTGGCTGAAACGGCGCACCGTCGGTACCGCCGTGCCGGCGCCCAGTTCCACCACCACCGGGCGGCTGACCTGTGCCAGCCAACGTCGCAGTCGATCGGACTGGGCCGACTCCCGGTCATCCACCCAGCCACCATCCCCGAACATCAGGATGTTCGGGCGCGCCAACCCACCGCATCGCGGGCAGGTGGGCGGCGCGTTGCGCAGCAGGCAGGCGTCGTCGTCCACATCGGGCACAAAGGCATCGGCCGGCCAGATGGCGTCGCTGCACGGGCCCAGGCACTGCAGATGGTGGATGGAGCCGTGGCACTCGTGCACGGCCTCCGCGTCGAACCCCGCCTTCTGAAACTGGCCATCGACATTGCTGGTGAACACCCGCACGCCCTGCAGCATGCCCTCGCCCCAGCGTTTCAGGATGCCGAAGCCGGCATGCGGCGCGGTGGCGCGGTACAGCGCCAGCCGATGGCCGTAAAAGCCCCAGGCCAGCCCCGGGCGGCGATGAAAGGTGTCCGGCGAAGCGGCGCCGTAGAAATCGATGCGGGCCCGGCCCAGCGCCGGGTAGGCCTTCCAGAAGCCTTCGTTGCCGCGGAAGTCCGGCAGGCCTGAATCGATGCCCATGCCGGCACCGGCCGCCACGATCAGGGCGTCGGCCTGGGCGAGCAACTCGGCGGCATGGTCCAGG
>JAJUHM010000002.1 GCA_029279925.1 Aquabacterium olei | reverse complement strand
GGCAAGGCTGGGCGCAGACACGGCAGCTTGCGCCCTTGTTCGAGGAACTGGCCCGCCTGCACTACGACCCGCAGTACGCGCGCTCGCAGGCCACGCACTTCCACCGCTGGGCCGAGCGGCAGACGGTGCCGGGCGCATCGCTGGACGAGGCCGGGATCGATGCGCTGGCGGCCGCGCTGCTCGCGCGGGATGCCGTCGATCAGCCTGAAACACCCCACGCCCATGTCGGTTGAGCTGCAACTGAAGGGCGTCAGCCGCCACTGGGGCGGCACACCGGTGCTGCGCGACCTGTCGCTGCGCGTGCAGCCGGGCGAGCGCATCGCCCTGATCGGCCCCAGCGGGGCGGGCAAGTCCACGCTGATCCGCCTGATGGCCGGCGCGTTGCGCGCCACCGCCGGCACGATCGACGTGGACGGCACACCGCTGGACCGCATGGGCTGGCGTGCGCTGCAACGCCACCGGGCACGTTGCCGCATCGTCGAGCAACAGAACCTGCTGGTGCCGCAGGCCACGGTGCACCGCAATGTGCTGGCCGGGCTGCTGCCGCATTGGCCGTGGTGGCGCACGCTGGCCGCGGCGCTGTGGCCGGTGCAAGCCGAGCGGGTGGCCGCGCTGCTGCAATCCCTCGACATGGGCGCCCACCAGTGGGCCCTGGCCGGCGCGCTGAGCGGCGGGCAGATGCAGCGGGTGGCCATCGCCCGCGCGCTGGTGTCCGAGCCCGACATCCTGCTGGCCGACGAGCCGACCGCCTCGCTCGACCCGCACACCGCCAAGGCCGTGACGCGCCTGATCACCGAACAGGCCCGCCTGCGCGGGATGACGCTGGTGTTCTGCACCCACTGGTTCGACATCGCCCGACAGGACTGCACCCGCGTGATCGGCCTGCGCCGCGGCGAGATCCTGTTCGACTGTGCCCCGCAGGACGCCACCGAGGCGCGCCTGGACCAGCTCTATGCCGGCAGCAACGAGCGGCTCTGAGCCCCGCGTGACCACCGCCGGGCCCGACGCCGTGCCGGTGTGGCGTGACACGACCGGCCCGGGCTCGCTGCACGCGGCGCGGCGCCAGGCCCTGTCGCGCTTCGTGCTGTGGCTGGGCCTGGCGCTCAGCGGCCTGCTCTGCCTGGCCTGGACGGGCGCCGACCCGCTGCGCCTGTTCGACGCCGACGGCCTGCGCAACGCCGGCGACATCCTGAGCGGCTTCCGGCAACCGGACCTGTCCGCCGAGTTCCTGCAGCGCGTGCTCGACCTGTCGATCGAGAGCCTGCTGATCGGCCTGCTGGGCACGGCACTGGCGGCAGGCCTGGGCACCCTGCTGGCGTTCTTCGCCACCCGCGTGCCGGATCTGGTCGACCCGCCCCGGCCGCCGCCCAGGGCCGTTCGCGCGGCGCTGGCCGCCAGCCGCAGCGCCGCGCGCGGCCTGCTGGGCGTCTGCCGCGCCGTGCCCGAAATCGTCTGGGCCTACCTGTTCGTGCAGTGGCTGGGGCTGGGGCCCGGTGCGGCGGTGCTGGCCATCGGGCTCACGGTGGGCGGCAACATCGGCAAGCTGTTCGCCGAGTTGGCCGAGGCGGTCGATCCCCGCCCGGTGCAGGCCCTGCGTGCCGCCGGGGCCTCGCGCTGGGCGCTGTTCCTGCATGCGGTGCTGCCCCAGGTCGGCCGACAGTGGACGGGCTACGCGCTGTTCTGCCTCGAGTGCAACATCCGCATCGGCACCATCCTGGGTGTGGTGGGCGCCGGCGGATTGGGCAGCGAGATCGCGCTCAGCCTGCGCTACTTCCAGTACGACAAACTGGCCACCACGCTGATCGCCGTGCTGGGCTTTGTCGTGGCGCTGGAATGGCTGAGCAACCGGCTGCGGCGCGCGCCCACCCGCTGGACGCTGGGCCTCGGCGCCGTGGGCACCGTGTGGGCCCTGATGCGGCTCGACATCCCGTGGCGCGACCTGTTCAGCGGCGCCCAGACCGCCCTGCTGCCCCGGCTCGACACCCTGGCCATCGACACGGCCTTCCTGAAACTTGCCGCCGGCCAGATCACCGACACGCTGTGGATGGCCTGGGTGGCCACGCTGCTGTCGGCGCTCGCGGCCTTCGTGCTGGCGCCGCTGGGCGCAGCCCGCCTGAGCGTGGGCAGCTACCTGGTCGACCCGCCCCGCCCACGCGGCGCCGGGCGGTGGCTGCGCCCGGTCGGCGCCCTGGTCAGCCGCGTGGTGCTGCAGTTCACCCGCGTGATGCCCGAGCTCACGCTGGCCCTGGTCTTCGTCGTGTGGGTCGGTGGCGGGCCGCTGGCTGGCATCCTGGCGATCGCCGTGCACAACATCGGGGTGATGGGGCGGCTGTATGCCGACGTGCTGGAAGAGGCCGAGCCCGGCCCGCCCGCCGCGCTGCAAAGCCTGGGCGCCGGCACGCTGGCCACCTTTCTGTTCGGCGTGCTGCCGCAGGTGCAGGCCCGGCTGGCGGCGCTGACGCTCTACCGCTTCGAAGTGAACGTGCGCGCCACGGCCATGGTGGGCTTCGTCGGCGCCGGCGGCATCGGCGATGCGCTCAACACGGCCATCAGCCTGTTCCACCTGCACGACCTGGGCGTGCTGCTGTTGACCATGCTGCTGCTGGTGACGGCCGTGGACGCGCTGGGCGACCGGCTGCGGTCCCGCCTGCTGCAGGGCCGCGTGGCCCGCCTGCCGCTGCCGGCGTGCGATCCGGCGGCCCACCTCTCCAACCCGAATCCCCCCTCAAGGAGCCTTGACCCATGAAACGCCTGTCCACCCGCCCGTCGACCGTGTCCCGCACGCGCCGCACCGCGCTGGCCGCCACCGCCACGCTGCTCGGCCTGAGCGCGCTGAGCCCGCTGGGGCTGGGCGCCGCCCATGCCCAGGCTCAGGATGTGATCCGCGTCTCGGGCATCCCCGACGAAAACCCGACCGAGCTGGCACGCAAGTACCAGCCGCTGATCGACCACCTGCAGAAGCACCTGGGCGTCAAGGTGGTGTACGTGCCGGTGATCGACTACGGCGCGGCCGTCTCGGCCCTGGCGGCCGGCAAGGTCGATTTCGCGTGGCTGGGCGGCTTCACCTTCGTGCAGGCCAAGGTGCTGGCCGGCGCGCGCCCCGTGGTGATGCGCGACATCGACCGCGAGTTCCACAGCGTGTTCATCGTCAACACGGCCTCGGGCATCAGCAAGCCGGAGGAGCTGCGCGGCAAGAGCTTCGCCTTCGGCGCCAAGAGCTCGACCTCCGGGCACCTGTTCCCGCGGCACTTCCTGAGCTCGCGCTTCCAGATCGATCCGGACAAGGACTTCGCCGGCGCCCCGATCTACAGCGGCGCCCACGATGCAACGGTGAAGATGGTCGAGTCGGGCAAGGTGCAGGCCGGCGCGCTCAACATGGAGGTGTGGAACCGCCTGGTGGCGGGCGACAAGTTCGACAAGAACAAGGTCAAGGTGATCTGGACCACGCCGCCCTTCGTGGACTACGTGTGGGCAGCGCGCAAGGACCTGCCGCCGGCCACGGTGCAGAAGTTCGCCAACGCCTTCATGCAACTGGAAGCCAGCGACCCGGCGGACCAGGCCGTGATGGCGCTGCAGGGTGCCAAGCGCTTCGTGCCGGCCAAGGTGGAAGACTTCGACGTGATCGAGCAGGTGGGCCGCTCGACCGGCCTGCTGAAGTAAACGCGGGCGCCAGTGCACCAGAGGGGTGCACCTCCGCACCAAAGCGGAGGTGCCGATGCCCTCGCAGGCGGTCTTCCCCGCCCCTTGCCCCACGAAACCAGATCGGCACACATATTGCGTAAACCTTGGCGTGTGCCCAAGGTAGTGACGCCCCGGCGCACACATGTGATCTCCGCTAACGACGGCGGACGAGAGCCGGCCCCGCGCCCCGGGTGCCCGCTGCTTATCCCCCCATCTGGTTTCCGTCGCAGGAGCACACATGAAGATCGTCCTCGTTGGCCACGGCATGGTCGGCCACAAATTCCTTGAAAGCCTCGCAGAAGCGGGCGTGCGCGATGCGCAGGTCACCGTGCTGTGCGAGGAAGTGCGCCCCGCCTACGACCGCGTCCACCTCTCCGAATACTTCTCGGGCAAGACCGCCCAGGACCTGTCCCTGGTCGAGCCCGGCTTCTTCGACCGCACCGGCTTCGACCTGCGCCTGGCCTGCCGCGCCGCCAGCATCGACCGCCGCAACCACACCGTCACGACCCTCGACGGCGAAGTGCTGCCCTATGACAAGCTGGTGATCGCCACCGGCTCCAACCCCTTCGTGCCGCCCATCCCGGGCCGCGACCGCCCGCACTGCTTCGTCTACCGCACCATCGACGACCTCGACAAGATGAAGGCCTCGGGCGCGAAGTCCAAGGTCGGCGTCGTGGTCGGCGGCGGCCTGCTGGGCCTGGAATGCGCCAAGGCCCTGCGTGACATGGGCCTCGAAACCCACGTGGTCGAGTTCGCCCCGCGCCTGATGGCCGTGCAGGTGGACGACCAGGGCGGCCGCGTGCTGCGCGCCAAGATCGAGGAACTGGGCGTACATGTGCACACGAGCCACAGCACCGTGCGCATCGAAGACGGCGCCGAGCACCGCCACCGCATGGTGTTCGAGGACGGCAGCCACCTCGACACCGACATGATCGTGTTCTCCGCGGGCATCCGCCCGCGCGATGAACTGGCCCGCCAGTGCGTGCTGGCCATCGGCGCACGGGGCGGCGTCGTGATCGACGACCACTGCCGCACCAGCGACCGCAACGTCTACGCCATCGGCGAATGTGCCTCGTGGCAGGACCAGACCTTCGGCCTGGTCGCCCCCGGCTACGACATGGCCCGCGTGGCCGCCCGCCACATCGCCGGCGAGGCCGAGGCCGCCTTCACCGGCGCCGACATGAGCACCAAGCTCAAGCTGATGGGCGTGGACGTGGCCTCGATCGGCGATGCGCACGGCCGCACGCCCGGCTGCCGCTCGTTCCAATACGTGGACGAGGTCAAGCAGGTCTACAAGAAGATCGTGGTGAGTGCCGATGGCAAGAAGCTGCTGGGCGCCGTGCTGGTGGGCAATGCCGATGAATACGGCACGCTGCTGCAGATGGCGCTCAACGGCATCACCCTGCCCGCCGAGCCCGAGTTCCTCATCCTGCCCAGCAGCGACGGCAAGGCCAAGCCCGGCCTGGGCCCGGACGCCCTGCCCGACAGCGCCCAGATCTGCTCGTGCAACAGCGTGAGCAAGGGCCAGATCTGTGCGGCCGTGGCCGACGGCGCCACCACCATTGCGCAGCTGAAGTCGTGCACCAAGGCCGGCGCCACCTGCGGCGGCTGTGTGCCCCTGGTCACCCAGGTGATGAAGGCCGAGATGGCCAAGCGCGGCATGGCCGTCAACAACCACCTGTGCGAGCACTTCCCCTATTCGCGCCAGGAGCTCTATCACCTGGTCCGCGTCGGCCAGATCAAGACCTTTGCCGACCTGCTGGCCAAGCATGGCAAGGGCCTGGGCTGCGACATCTGCAAGCCCACGGCCGCGTCCATCTTCGCCTCGGTGTGGAACGAGTTCGTCCTCAAGAAGGACCTCGCCAGCCTGCAGGACAGCAACGACTACTACCTGGGCAACATCCAGAAGGACGGCACCTACAGCGTCGTGCCCCGCATGCCGGGCGGCGAGGTCACGCCAGACGGGCTGATCGCCGTGGGCCAGGTGGCCAAGAAGTACGGCCTGTACACCAAGGTCACGGGCGGGCAGCGTGTCGACCTGTTCGGCGCCCGCGTGGAACAGCTGCCGCTGATCTGGGAAGAGCTGATTGCCGCCGGCTTCGAATCGGGCCACGCCTATGGCAAGAGCCTGCGCACCGTGAAGAGCTGTGTGGGCTCGACCTGGTGCCGCTATGGCGTGGGCGACTCGGTGGGCCTGGCGGTCGAGCTGGAGAACCGCTACAAGGGCCTGCGTGCGCCGCACAAGATCAAGTTCGGCGTCTCGGGCTGCACCCGCGAATGCGCCGAGGCCCAGGGCAAGGACATCGGCATCATCGCAACCGAAAAGGGCTGGAACCTGTACGTGTGCGGCAACGGCGGCATGAAGCCCCGCCATGCCGAGCTGATCGCGTCCGACCTGAACAAGGAAGAACTGGTCCGGCTGATCGACCGCTTCCTGATGTTCTACGTGAAGACGGCCGACCGACTGCAGCGCACCAGCACCTGGCGCGAGAACCTGGAAGGCGGGCTGGACTACCTGAAGGACGTGCTGATCAAGGACACGCTGGGCCTGGGTGCCGAACTCGAAGCCCAGATGCAGCATGTGGTCGACACCTACCAGTGCGAATGGAAGACCGCGGTGACCAACCCCGACGTGCGCAAGCGCTTCCGGTCTTTCGTCAACAGCGACGTGCCGGACGAACGCATCGTGTTCGTCCCGGAGCGCGGGCAGATCCGCCCGGCCACCGCCGAAGAGCGCGATGGCACCACCACGACCACCGCCTGAGCCGCACGAGCCCACCATGCAGACCGACATGATCCAAGACCGCCCCGACACCACCACCTGGACCCCGGTGTGTGCCATCGATGACATCCTGCCCGACACCGGGGTGTGCGCCCGCATCGGCGCCCGCCACATCGCCGTCTTCCGCATCGGCACGGACCGCTTCCTCGCGATCGACAACGTCGACCCGAAGAACGGCGCCAGCGTGCTGTCGCGCGGACTGATCGGCAGCCTGGGTGGCCGGGTGGTGGTGGCCTCGCCGCTGTACAAGCACCACTTCGACCTCGAAACCGGCGCCTGCCTGGAAGACCCGGCGCTGTCGGTGCAGGCCCACGCCGTGCAGGTCGAAGGGGGACGGGTGCACGTGCGCTGCGCCTGATTGACCCTGTTTGCGGGGCGGTGCCTTTCCTCCCTACAATCCATTCATGTTCGCCTTGCACCACGCTCCTGTCAGCGCCCACGGCCTGCTTGCCGTGACGCGTGTGCGTGCGTGCATGCGCGGCGTGCCGACCTTCCGGTCGGTGCCCCGGGTCACGGCCGCACATCACAGAGCCCGGCGACCGCCCTTTCCCCATCCTGCGCACTCTGGTCTCCGGGCATCCCGCGCGATACCCGGAGCACCTGTATGCCAACCCCTGCTTCCCGCGTGGTCACTGAAGTCGACCACAGCCGCCTGTCCGCCCTGCTCGAACGCGGTGCCACCTGCCCGCCCGCAACCTGGTCTCAACTGAACGAGGTGCTGGACTTCGCCGACCTGGTCCCGCCCGAGGCCGTGCCCGAGCAGATCGTCACCATGCGATCGAGCGTGGTGCTGCTGGCCCACGAAGACGGCCGCACGCTGAAGGTCACGCTGAGCTACCCGCACGACACCCCGTCCGATGGCCTCTCGGTGCTGACCCCGCTGGGTGCGGCCCTGATCGGCCAGCGCGTGGGCGAAGCGGTGCAGTGGACCGGACTCGACGGCGTGCCGCGCCGGGCCGTGCTGGCAGCCATCCCGTTCCAGCCCGAGGCCGCGGGCCAATTTCACCTCTGAGGCAAAGGCCCGGCCCCGCAACCGGCCCAAATTGACGACAATCAGGGCCTGCTCTTCGCACCATGCTGGCCCCCAATGTCCCTGTCCGTCTCCCAACTCGTTCTGCGTGCCCGGCAACTCGACATCGAGGCCTTGCGGCAGCTCGCCCGGCGCGTCGACCTTGCCGATGTCATCGGGCGGCTCGTGCACGCCCTGCAGCGCGAGCGGGGTGCGGCCAGCCTCTTCCTGGCGTCGGGCGGACAGCGTTTTGCCACCGAGCGGCAGACCGCCGTGGACAAGGCCCAACCGATCGAGACCGCCCTGCGAGAGCTCTTCGCCGAACAACTGGCGCCCGAACACGGCGCCACCTCGCGCACGCTGTCGCTGATGGCCTGGGTGATGCTGGACCTGGATGCCCTGCGTGCCCTGCGTGCGGCCATCGAGCAGCGCGGCCCCACGGCACACGACGCGGTCGCCGCCTACAGCCGGGTCATCGCCGGCCTGGTGGAGCTGGTGTTTCACCTGGCCGATGCCGCGGCCGACCCGGGCATCTCCCGGCTGCTGGTGGCCTATGTGCACCTGGTGCAGGGCAAGGAGGCGGCTGGCCAGGAGCGGGCCGTGGGCGCGCAGCTGTTTGCCTCGGGCACCTGCGACGACACCGAGCAGCAGCGCATCGTGCACCTCATCGACGCCCAGGAGCGCAGCCTGCGTGTGTTCGAAGAGTTTGCCGATGACGCGCAACGTGCCCGCTGGCAGCAACACCACCTGACCCCGGTGGTGGCCCAGCTTGAACGCCTGCGTCGCACCCTGTGCACGGCGCGCCCCGGTGCCGCGCTCGACAGCGCGCTCAGCGAAAGCTGGTTCGAGGTCAGCAGCGCCCGCATCACCGAGATGGGGCAGCTGCAGAACGACCTGGTACATGGCCTGCGCCAGGCCTGCGCCGACCAGATCCAGCGTGCCGAGCAGGCCTTGCAGGACTCGGAAGGCCTGCTGCGCCAGCTGCGCGACAACCCGCCGCCGCACACCCATGCGGTCGAGCGCTTCTTCAACTCGGCCGCGCAACCCGAGGCCGCGCCGGTGCTGTCGGCTGTGGCAGACGGCACCAAGGCCGCACCCGGCGGCGCCGCGGTGAGCTCACTGGTTGAGCTCCTGCAGACCCAGTCGGCCCGCCTGGCCAGCATGGAAGCCGAGCTCGACACCGCGCGCCGCGCGCTGCACGAGCGCAAGATCATCGAGCGAGCCAAGGGCGCCCTGATGTCGCGCCTGGGCCTGACGGAAGAAGCGGCCTTCCGCGCGCTGCAGAAGTCCGCCATGGACCACAACCGTCGCCTGCTCGATGTGGCAGAGGCGACGCTGGCCTTGCCCGACATCGCGTTCGCGGCGCGCCACGGCTCGACGCACCAGAAGTGATCACACACGGCGTGCGCGCACCATCTCCGCGCAACGCGTGACGCATCACGCACCGCCGCGTGGCGCCCGGCGCGCCCAATTCCGGCACAGAACCTGCATGCTCTCGGTGCACACCAGGCCAACGACGGCCTGATGCCCGGCCCGGTGCACCAGCACGGGCCACACGATACATGCGGATGACGGCGTCCCATCCCGCACCAGCCTGAAGGCGGTGCGCGGAAGGGGCGCCGTTTTGTTTTGTCCGCGTGCCTCCCCGCCCTTGATCGCCCCCTGTTGGAAGGAAGCCCCATGGCCTACCTCGCTCCCGCCGAGTTCGTCACCAAGATGGTCGACGCCGGTGAATCGAAGCTCCTCATGTCCACCCGCGACACGCTGATCCGCGCCTACATGGCCGGTGCCATCCTGGCGCTGGCCGCTGCCTTCGCGGTGTCCGTCTCGGTCAACACGGGCAACCCGCTGGTGGGGGCGCTGCTCTTCCCGGTCGGTTTCTGCATGCTCTACCTGCTGGGCTTCGACCTGCTGACCGGCGTGTTCACGCTGGCCCCGCTCGCCGTGCTGGACCGCCGCCCGGGCGCCACCTGGGGTGGCGTGATGCGCAACTGGGGGCTGGTGTTCCTCGGCAACTTCGCCGGGGCCCTGACGGTGGCCGTGTTCATGGCCATCATCTTCACCAACGGCTTCACGGAAGCGCCCAACGCCATCGGCCAGAAGATCGGCCACATCGGTGAAGGCCGCACAGTGGGCTACGCAGCTCATGGTGCCGCCGGCATGCTGACGCTGTTCGTGCGCGCCGTGATGTGCAACTGGATGGTCTCGACCGGTGTGGTCGCGGCCATGATGTCCACCTCGGTGTCGGGCAAGGTCATCGCCATGTGGATGCCCATTCTGGTGTTCTTCTACATGGGCTTCGAGCACAGCATCGTCAACATGTACCTCTTCCCCTCGGGCCTGATGCTGGGCGGCAACTTCACCTTCATGGACTACATGATCTGGAACGAGATCCCGACGGTGCTGGGCAACCTCGTGGGCGGCCTGACCTTCGTGGGCGCCACGCTGTACTCCACGCATTACAAGACCGCGCCGAAGCGCGTCGCAGCCTGAGCAGCGCGCAATGGCGAGCCTGGCTCAGCCCATGAGCGAGCTGCAACTGAGCATCGGCCAGCACAGCCGGGCTGGCCGCAAGGCGCTGAACCAGGATTTCCATGGCGCGAGCGTGCCGGAAGGGCCGCTGCTGCACACCAAGGGTGTGGCGGTGGCTTTGGCGGACGGCATCGGCAGCAGCGCGGTCAGCCAGGTGGCCAGCGCCGCGGCCGTGCGGGGCTTTCTGGACGACTACTACGGCACCTCCGAGGCGTGGTCGGTGCGACGGGCCGGGCAGCGCGTGCTCGAGGCCACGAACTCGTGGCTGCACGCGCAGAACCAGCGCAGCGACGCGCGCTTTGATCGCGACCGAGGCCATGTCTGCACCTTCAGTGCGCTGGTCTTCAAGGGTCGGGAGGCCCATCTGCTGCATGTGGGGGACACGCGTGTCTACCGCGTGCATCCCCAGGCGCTGGAACAACTCAGCGAAGACCACCGGGTGCGGGTGTCGTCCACCGAGACCTACCTGGGCCGGGCACTGGGCGCCGGGCCCGCGGTCGAGATCGACTACCGCTGCTGGGACACCGAGCCCGGCGAGGTCTACCTGCTGGCGACCGACGGCGTGTGGGAGCGCCTGGACGCGGCGGCCGTGCACGCCGCACTCGCAGCCCACCCCGAAGACCTGGACGACGCCGCCTGCATGCTGGCCGACACCGCGCAGGCAAGGGGCAGCGACGACAACCTCACCGTGCAGATCGTGAAGGTGGTGGCGCTGCCCGAGACGGGCCCCCATGCGCTGGGCGCCCAGCGCGCGGCCCTGGCATGGCCGCCGCCGCTGCAGGCACGGGCCTCCTTCGAGGGCTACACCCTGGTGCGCGAACTGCACGCCAGCGCACGCAGCCATGTCTGGCTGGCCATCGACGAGGCGACGGGCCAGCAGGTCGCCTTGAAGACGCCGGCAGCCGAGCTGCGCGAGCATCCCGCGCTGCTCGACCGCTTCCTGCTGGAGGAGTGGATTGCGCGGCGCATCGACAGCGCCCACGTGGTCAAGCCGTGCGCCGCCGATCGCCCCCGCACGCACCTGCACGTGGCCATGGAGTACATCGAGGGTCAGACACTGAGCCAGTGGATGACCGACCACCCCGCCCCCGACCTCGATGTCGTGCGCGACCTGCTCGGTCAGATCGCCAAGGGGCTGCAGGCGTTTCACCGCAAGGAGATGCTGCACCAGGACCTGCGCCCCGAGAACATCCTGATCGACCGGACAGGCACGGCACGGCTGATCGATTTCGGCTCGGCGCACGTGGCGGGACTCACCGAAGGCACGGCCGCCGCCCGCCCCGACGCCATCACCGGCTCACTGCAGTACACGGCGCCGGAGTACTTCACCGGCGGCGTGGGCACACCGCAGTCCGAGCTGTTCTCGCTGGCGGTGCTGGGCTACCAGATGCTGACCGGGCACCTGCCCTATGGCCTGGCGGTGCCCCGCGTGCGCACCCCGGCGGACGCAAGGCGCCTGCGCCATGTGCCGCTGCGCGAGCGGCGTCCCGACCTGCCGGCCTGGCTGGACGCCGTGCTGCGCCGGGCCCTGCACCCCGATCCCGCCCGCCGGCAGGAAGCCCTGTCCGAGTTCGTGCACGACCTGCACGCCCCGAGCGCCACCTACCTGGGCCACCGTGCGCCCCCGCTGGTCGCACGCAATCCCGTGGTGTTCTGGCAGACGCTGTGCGCGGTGCTGGCCCTGCTGGTGCTGCTGCTGGCGATACGGCGGTTCTGAGCCGCTGCGCGGTCCCGCCGCGAACCCGTCCCTGCCCCCCCTTCCCCGCACAGCCCGATGTGGCGGCGATCCACCACCGTTCCAGCATTTTCTTTCACGTCAACGTAATGCGAACTATTCGCATTAACATTACGGCATGAAGAAATGTAAAGTGGAGATCCCCATGCACCGACATCCCTGGCTGCTTCTCGCCGCCTTCACCCTGCCTCTCGGCGCTGCGGCCGAGGACGCGACCCTGCCGGCCGTCGTCGTCAAGGGCGCCCAGGCGCGGCCCGGCAGCGTGCACAGTGCCGTCCAGGCAGGCAGCAAGACCGACGTCCCGGTCAAGGACCTGCCCGCCTCGATCGTGGTGGTGCCCAAGGCGGTGTTGCGTGACCAGGGCGTGACCGACATGAACCAGGCCATGACCAACGTCAGCGGCGTCCAACCCATCATGGGCGGGGGATACGGCTTTGCCAACAACTACGTGATCCGCGGTCAGGCCATGCGCTTTCTGCGTGACGGTTACGCCGACGGCACCTCTCAGAACGGCTACTGGCGCACCTTCGCCGATGTGGAGCGCGTCGAGGTGCTGAAGGGCCCCGGCTCGGCCCTGTACGGGGCGAGCCAGCCGGGCGGCACGATCAACGTGGTCACCAAGCAGCCCCGCCGCACCTTCGCGGCGGAAGTCGGCACCACGGTGGGCAGCTTCGGCACCCTCAATGCCACCGCCGACATCACCGGCCCGCTGTCCGACACCGTCGCCGCACGGCTGATCGTCAACAGCGAGAAGACGGACGGCTGGCGCGGGCTGTCCCGGGAGATTCTGGAGGTGCTGCCCTCGCTGACCTGGAACATCCACCACGCCAGCACGCTGACGGTCGATTACGACCACCGCGAACTCAAGGTCACCCCCGACAACTACGGGCTGCTGTTCGACCGCCATCGCAAGGTGGTGCCGGTCTCGCGCGAAACGAAGTACTACAGCCCCTTCAACTACAGCGACCAGACCATCGACCGCCTCACCCTGGGCCACGAGTGGCGGTTCTCGTCCGATCTGATGATGCGCACCGCCGTGATCCAGGACCGCCGCTCGCTGCAGATGCTGCGCAACGCCGGCGGCAACCCGGGCAATGCCAGCAACCAGATGACGGGGCGCAACGCCCGCACCCAGTCGGACGACGCCCGTTACCTGCAGGTGCAAAACGAGGTCGTCTGGACCACCGGGGGGCCGCAGGCGCACCACACCGTCCTCGCCGGCGTCGAGTTCAACGACACCCGCGTCGACACCCGTCGGGTGAGCTTCGGCCTGCGCAACATCGGCAACATCTACGCGCCGGTGGTGCCGGAGACCTCGCTCGCGGATGCAACCTCGACCACCGTGTCATTCGACCGCGAGATCACGTCGCGTGGGTGGGCCGCGTATGCGCAGGACCAGATCGCCTTCGGCGAGCACATCAAGGTGCGCGCCGGCCTGCGCAGCGAGCGGCTCAAGGTCGCCGACGAAGGCCTGATGTCTGGCCGGAACGTGCACGACACCCTGTCCTACACGACCGGCTCGCTGGGTGCGGTCTGGCAACCCTCGGCAGCCACGTCCTTCTACGCGGGCTGGTCGAACGGCAAGTTCATCAACCTCTCCACCGAGCCGGGGCGTCTCAGTGCATCCGTCGATGGCAGGACGGCAACACCAGAAAGCAGCTCGCAGCTGGAGATCGGGGCCAAGCTGTCGCTGCTCGACAACCGGCTGGACCTGACCACCGCGCTGTTCGAAACGCGCCGCGAGGACTACTACATCACGCTGAGTTCGGGCGGTGACCCGACGCCGCAGGGCAAGGACCGCACGCGGGGCCTGGAGGTCGACCTCACGGCCCGCCCCCTGCCCGGCCTGACGACGATGGCCAACGTCGTATGGCAGGACGCGCAGACGCAATCGAACACCACGGCCACCAACGCGCAACTGGGCGTCACCGACAGCCTGCATGGTAAGCGCCCGGCCGGCGTGGCCCGCGCCGCGGGCCGGCTGTGGGCGGCCTACCGCCTGCAATCCGACGCCGGCCGAGGCTTGGGCTTCGGCGGCGGCGCCACCTACAAGTCGGGCTCGTATGCCGACGCACTGAACCTGTACGAGGTGCCGTCCTACGTGGTCCTCGATGGGCAGCTGTTCTATGAAGCACGCGCCTGGGACGTGGCGCTGAACCTGCGCAACCTCACGGACCGCCGCCACTTCACCAACCCCACCTTCAGCGGCGCCCTGCCCGGAGAAGGCCGCAGCGCCTTCCTGACCGCCCGTCTGCGTTTCTGACCCCCTGACCGAAAGGAAAAACCGTGATGGACCGCCCCACACTGCGCATCCTCAGGGGCGCACTCGCCGCAGCCCTGACCCTGACCACCATGTCCGTTGCCCAGGCCCACTACCTCTGGATCGAGCGCAGCGGCGCCGACGCGACCGTCTACTTCGGCGAGTTCGAGGAGTCCGCGCGGGAGCGTTCTCCCGGCCGGCTCGACGAGATGCCCGCGCCCCGCGCGCGCCTGCTGACGGCCACCGAGGACAGCCCCGTGGCCCTGAGCAAGCGCCCCGAAGGCTTTGTCTTCGCCACAACAGGCGGCGGCAAGCGGACCCTGATCGTCGAGGAACAGGCTGTCGGCGTACGGGACTGGACCGCCTATGGCCTCGGCATCGTGAAGCCGCTGTTCTACGCGCGCCACCAACCGCTGGAGGCCGCCCGCGCACCGAGCACGCCCGCACTCCCGCTGGACATCCTCCCCACGGCCGACCGCGGCGTCTTCAAGGTGTTCTTCAACGGCCGGCCTCTGGCTGGCACCGAAGTGAAGATCGTCGCGCCCAACACCTGGTCGCAGGAAGGCAAGACCGACGCCGAGGGCCGCGTGCGGCTCCCGATGCCGTGGCGCGGGCAGTATGTGCTTCAGGCCGTGCACATGGAGCGCACGCCCGGCACGTACGACGGCCAGCCTTACGAGGCCCGGCGCCACCGCGCCACGCTGACCGTCGTGACCCCGCGCGGCCAGCGTTGAGCCGCGCCCCCCTCTAGGCGCTCAGCCGGCCATCGCGCAGGCTGAGCACCCGCTCGGACAGGGCACCGGCCAGGGCCTCGTCATGGGTGACGAGCAGCATGGCGGCGCCCAGCTCGTCGAGCGCATCGACCAGGCCCCGTACCGTGGCCTGCTGCGTGAGCGGGTCGAGCCGCGAGGTGGGCTCGTCGGCGAACACGAAACGCGGCCGCGCCAGCAACGCGCGCACCAGCGCCAGCCGCTGCAGTTCCCCACCCGAGACCTGGGTGGCCGGGCGATGCAGCAGGGACTCGTCCAGCCCGACGCGGGCCAGCCAGGTGGACACGGTCGTCCACTGCCCGCCGTGGCGCCGCATCACCTCCCGCAGGTGGTCGCGCAGCGGCTGCGTCGGGGGGAAAGCCTTCACCGGGTCCTGATACAGCTTCTGGCAGGCCGTGCCTGCTGCAGCGCGGTGGCGCACCACCCGGCCGGTGTCCGGCGGCAGCAGCCCCAGCAGGATCTGGCCCAGCGTGCTCTTGCCGCCGCCGCTGGGGCCGACCAGCGCCAGCCGCTGCCCCTCCCGCACGCACAGGTCGACCTGGTCGAACACCGGCGGACCTTGCCAGCGTTTGCTCACACCGTGCACCTCGATCAGCGGGGGCGCGTCGGGCCGGACCGCCCCGGCATGGCGGTGCCAGGCTGAAGGGTCGGCCGCCAGCAGCTCGCGGGTGAAGGGGTGGGCCGGAGACTGAAGAACGGTGTGGGTGTCCCCCGATTCGACGACCTCGCCCTGGCGCAGCACCAGGATGCGCCCGCCCAACTGCTTCGCCACCGCGACATCGTGGGTGATGACCACCAGGGCCTGCCCCTGCGCAGCACCATCGCGCATCGTGCGCACAGCCGCGTCGCGCCAGTGTGCATCCAGCCCCTTGGTGGGCTCATCGGCCAACACCACCCGTGCGCCACCCGCGGTCGCGATCGCGGCGGCCGCACGCTGGGCCATGCCTCCGGACAGCTCGCCCGGCAGGCGCGCTCGGGCCGCGCCCAGGCCGACGCGGTCCAGCGCGTCGTCGGCCAGCCGGTCGGCTGCATCCCAGCCGGTGCCGCGCACACAGGCATGCACCTCGGCCAGCTGGGCGCGCAGGCGCATGAGCGGCGACAGCGCCACGGCAGGCTCCTGGGGCAACAGGGCCAGCCGGCGGCCCCAGGCAGGCCGCCGGGCCGTGCCGTCGGCCGCCGCACTGGCCACGCCATCGAGCACCACCTCGCCGGCGGCACGCAGGCCAGGCGGCAAGGCGCCCATGATGGCCTGCGCGAGCAGCGACTTGCCAGCGCCGCTTTCGCCCATCAGCACGAGGCACTCCCCCGCCTCCAGGCTGAAAGACAGCGGTTGCAGCAACGGGCCGGTCGGCGCGTGCACGCTCAAGCCGCGGACCGTCAACAGGGGGTGCGTCATGACCCGACCTCCTCGCCCGCGGTGGGCACCAGGCACATCATCCCCAGCACCAGCCAGGCCAGCACGGCAACCGGGCCGGCCATCAGCCAAGGGGCCTCGTGGTAATAGGGCAGGAACTCGGTCATCATCAGCCCGAGTTCGGGCGTGGGCGGCTGCAGTCCGACACTGATGAACCCCAGCGCGGCCGTGGCCAGCACCGCCTGCGCCGTGGCAAAGGCCAGCAGGGTGCCCAGCACCGGCCCCAGTGCGGCCGCCACGTGGTGGCGCAGCACGTGGCCCATGCCGAGGCCGAGCAGGCGTGACGCCTCGACCGCCTCACCGGACAGCACTGGCCGGCTCGTCACCCGCGTGACCCGGAAGAACTCGACCCACAGCACCAGCGACAGCCCCGTGTACAGCGCCCAGCCCTGTCCCGGTGCCAGCGTGGCCACCAGCAGCACGAGGAGCAGACCGGGCATGGACATGACGGCATCGGACAGCAGCTGCAGCGCGGCGTCCACACGCCCGCCGCGCCAGGCGGCCAGCACGCCCAGGAGCACGCCCGGCACAGCCGCTGTCAGGGCCGCCAGCCAGGCCAGCCCGACCGACAGCCGCGTGGCCTCTGCCAGCCGGGCCAGCACGCTGCGTCCCAGCACATCGGTGCCCAGCCAGTGACGGGCGTCGGGCGGGGCCAGGCTCAAGGACAGATCCTGCGCGATCGGATCGTGCGAAATGAGCAAGGGCCCGAGCAACGCAAAGCCGGCCAGGCTCGCCAGCAGCAACCAGCCCAGCCCCCGGCGCATCGACCGCGGGCGCACCACCCCCGGCATCCCCATGCGGGCCTCAGCCATGAGGCCCCCCGGTCTGCGCCAGTCGGCGCCGCGGATCCAGCGTCAGGCACAGCGCGTCCACCGCGGCACTGAGCAGCACGAAGAGCAGGCCCATCGTGAGTGCCGCCCCCTGGATGACGGGCACGTCCCGCCCGAACACGGCATGCACCAGTGCGTGGCCGATGCCCGGCCAGGCAAACAGGGTCTCGACGACCACGGCGCCCTCGATCAGCAGGGCGGCATGCACGCCCAGGTAGGCCGTGGCCGGCAGCGCCAGCCGGCGGGCGCCATGTCGCCACAGCACCTGCCCGGGCGACAGGCCCTTGCTCAAAGCGAAGAACCAGTCCGGTGAACGCTGCAGCGCCACCAGCGTGTCGCGCGTGATGCGGGCCAGGCCGGCCGCCAGCGCCAGCGCCAGCGTGATGGCGGGCAACAGCACGCTGGCCGCGTGCCCGTCACCGGCCACGGGCAAGGCCCCCAGCTGAACGGCCAGGGCCAGCATCAGCAGCAGGGCCACCAGGAAGGTGGGCAAGGCGCGCAGCACCACCGCGCCGGCCAGCGTGAGCCGGTCCCACACCCCACCCGGGCGCAGGCCGGCCATGACGCCGGCCGGCACGCCGACGGCCAACGCCAGCAGGATGGCCACCAGCGACAGGTGCACGGTGGCGCTCAGCTGATGAGCCAGCTCCTCGCTGACGGGCTCGCCGCTGACCATCGAAACGCCGAGGTCCATGCGCAGGATGTCGCCCCACCACAGCATCAGCGCCTGCCAGGCCGGCCGATCCAGGCCGAGTTCGGCGCGCACCGCGTCTGCGGCGGCGTTGCCGACCAGGTCATAGCCGTAACGCCCGGCCGCCACCCGGGTGGCCAGGTCGCCGGGAAGCAGGCGCATCATCACAAAGCACAGGGTGCCGACGATGAGTGCCACGGCCAGGGCCTGCGCACTCCGGCGCAGCGCGATGACGACCCACGGATTCATGTGTTCCACCTCATTCGGGAAATCCGGTGACTGCGCTCGAGCGGATCGAGGCTGACGTCGCGCACGCGCTGGCTGACGGCCACCTGCTGGCGATACCACGCCACCGGGATGACGGGCAGTTCCTCGTGCAGGATGCGGACGACGCGGCGGCGCAGGGCCTGCGCCTCGGCGGCGGCGCCTGGCAGGCGATCGAGCCGTGTCAGCGCATCCGTCACCTCGGGGTGCTGCCACCCCATGGCGCCCCAGTCGCCTCCGTTCGGGCCGAAGTCCTGCAGCAGGGTCGCGGCCACGTCGGGGATGCTGCCGTAGTTGCGCGCCATGAGGGCAAGCTGCAGCGTGCCATCGCGGTGCCCCAGCGGGATGTCGCCGGAGTTGCCGATGCGCACCTGGACGGCCAGCCCGGCCTGGCGCCACTGCTCCTGCAGGGCGGTGGCCACAATGGGCAGCTCGGGACGGTCAGGAAAGGTGCGCAGCGTGAGGGTCAGGGGCTGCCCCTGGGCGTCCCGCAGGCCGTCGGTGTGCCGCGTCCAGCCGGCCTCGCGCAGCAGCCGTGCGGCCTCAACCGGGTCGCGCCCCAGGGGCGGCAGCGCCGGATCGTGCCACGCGGCGGCGGCCGGCGACAACAGCTGCGTCGCGGCCAGATGCGGCGCGCGCAGCAGTGCCTTGGCGATGCCGTGGCGGTCGATGCACAGGCTCAGCGCGCGACGGACACGCGCGTCGCGCAGCGGCCCGAGCCCGGCATTGAGCTTGAGGGTGATGGTGCGCGGCAAGGTGACTTCCTCGATCCGCAGGTGGCGCCGCAGCCTGAGCCGCTGCCAGCTGGCCGGGTCGAGCTGCATGGCCAGGTCGGCCTGCCCCCCTTCGGCCATGAGGGCGCGGGTCTCTGCCCGGCTGACGCTCAGGTAGCGCGCCTGCTGCACGACCGGCGCCGGGCCGTCGTAGGTGGGCGCCACACCAACGGCCAGGGTCTGTGGCGGCACCAGCCGCGTGATGCGGTACGGCCCGCTGCCGACGATGCGTCGCACCTGCCCCTGCGCATCGACGGCGGACGGCGCCAGCACCACGGTGCTGCTGTGGGCCAGCAACGCAGGCAGGGTGGCACAGGGGGCGCTCAGGGTGATGTGGACGGTGCGGGCGTCAAGTAGCGCGCCGTTTGAATTGATCCAGCGCGACGTTTAGTTTGATCCAGCATTTTCAGCCGATTCAAACACATCTTTGATCCGGCATTTAAGCGCCTTCACAGCCCCTTCAGCCGCGGCTTGAAGTTGGTGATCAGGACCTCCCCCACCTCCTGGTTCGACTTGGCGCTGACCGTGTAGCGGGTCCGCACCGAGTCGATGTGGAAGTTGGCAAACACCTCACGCACCTCCGGCCGGTCGTTCAAGCTCAGGATGAACCGCCCTTTGAGGCCCTCGAGCTGGGCCGCCAGGCGCGCGAAGTCGTCGCGGCTGAACAGGTGCTTGCCGTAATCGTCCTCGCAGCCCCAGTACGGTGGGTCGAGATAGAACAGGGTGCCCGGCTTGTCGAAGCGGTCGATCACCTGGTCGTAAGGCCGGTTCTCGATATAGACCCGACTGAGCCGCAGGTGCGCCTCGCTGAGATCCTCTTCGATCCGCAACAGGTTAAGCCTGCTGGGGCCCGTCGCAGCGATGCCGAAGGTGGGCTTCGAGATCCGGGCACCGAAGCTGGTCTTGGCCAGGTAGTAGAACCGGGCCGCCCGCTGGATGTCCGTCAGCGTCTCTGCCGGCGTGGCGAGGAAGCGATCGAACTCGTCGCGGGCCACCAGCATCCACTTGAACTGCTTGCACAGCTCTTCCAGGTGGTGCTTCACGCAGCGGTACAGCGTGACCAGGTCCCGGTTGATGTCGTTGATGATCTCCACCTTCGACTCTGGCTTTTTAAAGAGCACCCAGGCCGCCCCTGCGAAGACCTCGCAGTACGCCTGGTGGTCATCCGGCATGCGCCGGATGATCTCGTCGGCCAACTTCTTCTTTCCCCCCAGCCAGGCCAGGGGGCTCTTTCCGGCGCTCTGATGCGTCATGACGATCTCCAGTCGTTGATGACGCTCGCTGGCGCTCTGGGGTGGGGCTCGGGGCCCTCAGGTCGTTCAAAGTGCGGCAGCGGCCGCATTTGATCTGCAGTCGGGTGTATTCACCCACGGCCAGCAGCTTGTTGCACTGGCCACATCGGACGGTTTCCACGGTCAGCCTCTTACAATCCGCCCCGCCTGTGCACAGGTGGCAGGGCCTTGGTCTGATCCGCAGCGTGGTTGCGGGGAGGATGAACCCGAGGGTGCTCCAACACCCAGAGGTTCGCCCTGTCTTTTTTTACGTGCCGGTGGCGTCCCGGCAATGGTTGCGGTCGATTTTGTCCAGCAGCCGGCAAAGCACGCAGCCCCAGCGTTCGCCTCGAGCGGCCGCTCGCGCAGCTCGGCTGCTGATCGTCTCGTCCTCGCTGCCGTTCAGGACGGCGGCGTTGACCGCCTGGTCCTTTGCGATGGCGCCCCGCCAGAAACGCCGGGGAGAGCAGAACAGGGCCACCAGCATCCAGCCGAGCGACAGCAGGTCGGCCACCACGCAGGCGAGCCAGATTCCCAAACCGACGAGCAGGCGCTTCACCACGTCACAGCCTCCACTTCGGCGGCCGTCGTCGCGGCGGCGATCTGAGCCTGCAGGTACGCGTTGTGCGCCTGCGCCGCGAGCACTGCGGCCTTTCCGGCTGCGCCCACCGCCTTGATCTGCACTGCCGTGTGCTGACGCCACGCCCAGACGCCGGCCGCATCGGCACACCAGAACGGCGTGGTCCAGCCAGGCGCATCGCCGGCCAGCACCGCGTCGAGCACCGAGGCCGTCAGGTTGGCTTGGTCCGTGGGCTTCGACGGGTAGGTGTGAGCCTCCCCCAACGCATCGCATGCGAAGCCGGCAATGATCTGGGCAGCGCACTTGCCCTCGATGTAAGCAGCGCGCGTAGCCTTCAGCTCGTCGAGCGTGGGGACGGCTGGCTGCCGGTAGACCAGGATGCCTTCCGGGGTGACAGTCTCGAGGTCCAGCAGGCTCGTCGGGTGCTCTTCGCTCTCCACCACAGACCATCCGACCTGCAGATCATCCTCATTGATCGGAGCCGAAGCGACGGCAACCACCGCGCCCAGCGCGTTCAGGACGTAATACGGCATCACTTGACTCCGATGACGATGTAGTTGGCCCAGCTGGCACGCCAGCCGCCAATGTTGAAGACAATTTGTGCTTCCACGACTCGGCCCGAGCCCACCTTGCAGGTCAAACGGGGAGCTTGCTGGGCCTCGCCCTCTCTCAGGTCAAAGAATCCCGAGTCGTAGTCGAATGGCGACACGATCCAGCGGCATTGCTCTTCGGTGTAGCCCGCAGGCAGAGGAAGGACACTGCCGTGGTAGATCTGACCGTGCAGCACGGTGACGGAGCCGCGAACCGCGTCAACCATGGATTGCACCTGCGACAGGCGCGGCAGCGAGTTGGGCGAGGTGGCATCGTTGTTGCGACCTGGACCAAACTGGTCCACAAACAACCGGGTGATACCGGCAACACGAAAATCGAAGGAGTCAATGTCCCGCCGGTATTGCAGGTAGTCATCGACGTCCATGTTGAAGATCACTTGCGAGCCGAGCGCATTGATGTACGCGTTGGCCAACTTCAGGGCGAACGAGCCGGTCCACGTCCCGCTGGTTCTAAAGTCGCCCGTCAGGTCGGCGTCCCCGGCCCGGTCGATCAGCACCTTCTTGAGCGCGGCGAGCAGCACGCGGTAGGTGTTGACGTTGGCCGGGTCGAACTGCTGAGGCGTCAGGCCTGCGGCCTTGACGATCTCCATCAGGGACCATGTCAGGGCGTTGATGTCCTTCGCGGAGAGCACCGTGGGCACCGCAGCGGTGTCCTGGTGCATGCGGTTGCCGGTTGCAACGTGGGTCTCGAACCCGTCTGAAGTGGTGTAGTCCATGTGTCAGGCGAAGATGACGTTGGGGGAGAACCGCGCGGGCAAGACGCGCAGCAGGTAGCAGTTGAGGTCGGCGTCGGCCACGTTGCGCGTCACCAGCCTCTGGCCGACGTGCTGGCCAACCCGAAGGGGCCGGCTTTGCACAGGCACCGTGATGTGCAGCCGGCCATCGAGCGCGCCGAGCTGGCGGCCGACACGCATGCCAGCCCTCATCGGCGTGTTGTAGATGACGACGGCGCCTGGATAGCCGACGTCCGCGCAGATCTGAGCGATGGCGCCAGGCGCGGCCGATGACGAATCCTCCAACGGGCGCTCATGGCCTCGCAACGTGCGCAGCAGCGAGGCGCGGCGGGTGGACACAGCATCGCCCGGAAAGCAGGCGTCAGGCAGCCCGCATGAGGCCTCCCACTCAGCCAGGCGGGCCACGGTGGTGCTGGGCTGCCACTGGCGCACGGCGGCGTGCACGGCCGCAGTGTGGGCGCTCAGCTCGGCCGCCTCCGACCGGATGACGGCCATCAGCACCGAGCCCGGGTCGCGCGGCCACGCGTAGCCCTGGGGCAGCAGGCCGGACAGCGACTCGATGAACTGGTCTGCGCTCATGGGTCAGCTCACAAACGAGACCGTGCCCAGCACGAGCAGATGGGCGTAGCTCGATGCCGTGAACACACCGCCCGTGGTCAGCGCAGGCGCGGTGAACTGGTGATCAATCTCGCCTTGAACGCCGCTCACAACCTCCATCAGGTGGCTGTGAGGGATGCTGCCGCCCGGAACGGACTCACGGAAGAACAGGTCGCGCAGCGCGGCTGTCGCAGCCGCCCGGGTCGCGGCCGTGTCAGCGTTGAGCCGCAGCGTCACGTTGACCACCTGAGGCGTCGGGATGATGACGAACAGCTCGTCGGGCGGCCCGCGCCGTGGGTCGCTGATGTAGTCGTACACCTGCGCCTGTTGCGCCGAAGTGGGCAGGCCGTAGGGCGCGTTGCCATCGGCCATGATGATGACGCCCGCGCTGGTGGGCCCTGCCGGGTTGCGCAGGCCCCAGGCGCGCGTGATGCCAGGCAGGGACAGCGCCCAGCGCGCGTAGTCCGCCGGAGCGCCGCCCATGGGCGAGAACGCCAGGCGCTGCTTGAGACGGTAGATCGCCTCCTCGTCAGACTCGCGGTCTGCGCCGCCCGATGTGCCTGCAGCCAGGCTGAGCGTCGAGTCGATGCCGGCCACGGTTGTGACCAGCTTGAGCTGGGCGCCCGCAGCCAGATTGCCACCGGCGCCCACCTGGGTCGCCATCACGGCCACGCTGACGGCGCCGGCCGCAACTGTGGCGTCGGCGAGGGTTCGGAACTGCTGGCCACTGGCCTCATGCTGCAGCAGCGTGCCCGCGGTCAGCACGGCGCCGTTGATGCCCGTGCCGGTGGCCTGCCCGCTGGCCAGCGAAGGCTCTTTGCGGGGCATGGAGTACGTGTCCAGCCAGCCGTCGAGAAACACATCGGCCGACAGGCCCGGGATCGCCTGGCGCGAGATGAAATCCCGCAGGTAGCGGTAGGCGCCATGCAAGCCGGCACCGCGCACGAACGCCAGCGCCTTGATGTTGGAGCGCGCCAGCTCCAGGTCGGAGGGCAGCACGCTGGCGGGATCGGATGCCTGCACAGCCATGGCCAGGGCCTGCTGCAGCAGGCGGGCGGCGTTGTCGGTCGCCTCGCGGATGCTTGGGATGGGAGCGTTGATCAGCGTCGTCATCAGGCCCCCCCTCGGCGCAAGCTGGTGCCCCACAGCACGTCGTAGACCGGTGCCGCGTCGTCGCCTTGGTAGATCTGCGGCCGGATCGCGAGGCGCTCAGCACCCTCGGCAGCCACCCACTCAGCGGTGACGACAACACGGCTGGCCACGCCATCGCGCACCATCCAGTCGAGCGCCTCTTGCGCTGCGAACCGGGCCCGCTCCAGGACGTCGGCCGTGGCCTTGCCGGTGTACAGCAGCCACAGCAGCGAGCCCCATGGCTCACCGTCCCCCACGAACTCCTCGCCAACCCATCCGCGCCGGTCGGTCACGCCAGCGGGCAGCGCGTCGTCGAGGCCGGCACGTCGGTCGGTGAACAGGCTCAGGACGATGGCCGTCTGCAGCGTGGGCTCCAGGCCCAGCGCGAATGTGCGCAGCTGCTCGGCGTAGGTGATCGGCTCACCGTCAGCCGTGGCGAAGTCGTGCCACGCATAGGCCGACGCCGGCAGCGGCGCGAGCAGCTGCAGGTCGAACGGCGTGCGGCCGGTTGTTGGGGGGCGGGTGGCGATGTCAAACATGGCCCGACCAGTGTCGGGCGCATGCGATCAGGGCGCCTGGGGAAACGATTCCCCGTCAGGTCAGATCAGGCGCCGGTCGGTGGCGCAGAGGTGCCGGTGCCGTTCTGGACGTTGCCGTGCGTGTGACCACGCAGGCTCACGGGGCCGCTCTGCACATTGGTCGTGCCGATCACGGTTGCGGCCTGCGCGGTGCCGCTGGTGGTGCTGTTGCCCTCGATGGCCTGGTTGCCTTGCAGGCTGAACAGCGGCGTCTGCATGTTGACGCCCTCGGTGGCCACGATGTTGAGCATGCCGCAGTCCACGTCGATGACGCGCCCCTGGCGCAGCGTCACGCAGTGCCCTTCCTTGTGCCACACGCTGACCTCGTAGGCATCCAGGCGCGGGCGCTCGGCCAGTCGGTCCATGCGCAGGATGAACGTGTGCCCACCCACCTCGATGCGCAGCCCCTCGCCCTCGATGGGGTTGGCGGCAAAGCCATAGTCCTGGAAGCGCTCGGCACTGTCGCGGGCGTCGGTCTCGAATCCGACTGGGCTGCCACGCTGCACCAACCCCTCGACGAGGCCGCGAATACGCACACGGCGCAGGAGGTTCCAAAGGCTGCTCATCGATGAGGCTCCAACCAAGAGTCGTCGTGGCCCCGATACCGTCTGTCGGCCTTGCGGTGGCGCACGCGTGTCTTCAGGGGCACCGAGTCGTATGCCTCGATCGGCCGCACGACCACCACCGTCGTCGCCCCGCGCTGCTGGTCGACCGACAGCCGGGTCGAGCAGATCAGCCACTCATCGCCCTGCAGGCCGGCCACATCGTCAAACACCGGAACGCGGGCATTGATGGGCCAGGGCTTGCCGTTGACCAGCCAGCCCTCCAGCGTGTACTCGAAGCCCTGGCTGTGCCCTCGCCGCACGCGCGCCGTGTGCTCCACCAGCGCCTGCATGTCGGCCTGCGTCACGTTGCCATCAGCCGGGATCACCAGCGGGCTGTAGCGCCGCACCTCGGAGTCCACTGCACGCGCCTTGCGCTGTCGGGCGGCATCGAAGTCGTTCCCCACATCGCCCTGGGCGTAGACGATGTACTCCGAGTGCCGGCGCTCGTCTGTACCGATGCCGCGCATGCTGATCACGTTCTTGCCACGGCGGATTTCGCCCGGCGCCTTGCGCGTGCCCGCCTTCGTCAGCAGCAGCGCGCCGCGGCCATCCGGCACCGGCAGCACGCCGCGCATCTTGCAGGCCCGCGCGATGGCGTCCAGCCGGCTTTCGCCGAAAGCCAGCTTGAAGTCGTCGAGCGCCTTGCCCAGCTCGGCCTCCACTTTGACGGTGATGCCGAATGGCTCGGCCAGGTCGCGCACGATGCGATCGACCTTCGCACCGCGCCACTGGCCGCCCTTGTGGATCGCCGTGCTCGTGACGAGGTCGCCCGTGCGATCGCGCCCGGCGACGTTGAGCCCACACGCACGATCGTCGTAGAACGGCTCGGCCGCCATCACCAGGCCGGTGATGACCACCTCGTCGCCCACCACCACCTGGATCTCGTCCTGGCGCTTGATGCCCGGCACCTGGCCGGGGATCAGGCTGGTGGGGATGCTGAACGTGCCGGCCAGCGATTCGATGCTGCGCGACACCTCGCTCTGCAGCCAGCCTGTGAACACCTGGCCGCCCACGCGCATGCTGACAACGGGCTGATCAGCCATGCTGCACCACCCGCACCGGCAACCCTGCAGGCACCAGCAATGGATGCCGGATGTGCGGGTTCATCGTCATGATCTCGTCGGCCCAGTCGGCTGTGCCGTAGAGCAGGTAGCTCAGCTGCCAGATCGACATGCAGGCCTGCGGCACGTAGGCGCTCAGCCGAGCCCGGTCGGCCCCGCGCGCCATCATGTCGCCAAGGGCGGCCGTCAGCATGCCCAGCATGGCGTCATGCCAGCTGGTGCCGGGCTCAGCCAGCGGCGCAGCGCCGCCACTTGCGTCCTGCAGCAGCGCCGTGCACTGCTCGTACAGCCAGCGGCGCTGGGCCAGCACCTGCTCGTGGCCATCGAGGTCGGCCGCGGCAACGGCCTCGACCCATGCCGCGATCGCGAGGCTGTCGACCAGGCGATCGGCCGCACCGTTGAGCACCTCGAGCTGGGCGCGGGCGGCAGTGTCCAGGCTGAGCGCTGCCTGCTGGCCTGCGCCGAACATGGCCGGGCGATCGGCAGTGGCGTTCGAAGCCACTTCAAAGTCGCTTTTCTGAACCCGCGAACCCAAGCCAAACACGGCTTGATAGGCCGAGCGCAGCGCAGCGGCGGTGGACGCGTCGAGGTCCGAGGGCAGCTCAAACAGCATGCGCAGCGAGCCAGCGAACGCGGCCGGCGTCTCGACCAGGTCAGACAGCCCAGACCGGAGCACCTGAAACGATCCCACGATGCCGTCCGTGTAGCTGCCCATGCCCGAGGTCACGCCCTTGATCTGCGACCAGGCGCCGTCGACGAGCTGGCCGATGCGATCGACCACGCGCTCCTGCACCCAGGCCGGCGCCGTCGCGATGCTGAACTCGGCGCCGAACTGGCCCACGGCCGCACCCTTGGCCGCCGCTGCGGCCGACGCCGCCTGCAGCTGGGTGTTGGGCTTGGGCGCTGGGTAGGTCCGCACCTCGGCCCGCACGAACGTGAGGTCGAACCGCACCACGGTGCCCTCGCGCAGAGGGGCCTCGGTCATGCGGTAGGTGTCGGCCACAAACGCGCGCATGCTGCCCGCAGTCGGGTGCACCAGCACGCCCTCGCCGGTCAGCACCTGGCGCAGCGCCTCGCGCCTCTCCATGTAGTCGCTGCCGATCACATAGGCGCTGAACCGGATGGTCTCGGCCGCAGCGCCCATGCGAAACACCGCGGGCAGGTCCGCGAACGGGTACTCCCGCAACACGACCCGGTCACCGGCCTGGATCTCGACCGTGTCGACTTCAAAGGGCACGCCTCGGAACGAGGCCTGCTTGAGCTGATCCAGCCACGACATCAGCGGCCTCCTGACAACGCGGCGAACGAGCCGGGATCGGTGGAGCCAGCCTCGACGCGCAGCAGCTGCATCGGCCGCAGCGTCTCGGTGCTGGTGGACACCGAGCCGTCAGACGACACGCGCACGTCCAGGCGCAGGACGCCCTCGCCGAGCTGCACCGTGGCCTGGCCACCGCCCGGCACGCTGGCCAGCGCCGCGCCCTTGGGGTCCGTGAGACGCACGTAATCGCGCTGCGGGTTGTCGCCCCACAGCGATGACACACCCAGCTTGCCCAGCGTGTAGCCGGCAGCACCTCCGATGAGACCGCCAGCAAACGTGCCGATGCCAGGCATCACCATCGAGCCCAGCGCCGCGCCTGCCTTGGCACCACCCCAAGCCAGCGCCGCCCCGCCCACCGCCTCCGACACGCCCCGGGCCTTGCCCATGGCAGTCAGCTGCTCATCGGTGATGGCCTGGTAGCTCTCATACCCTGCAGACCCGATCGCGACGGCTGGCCCCAGCCAGCGTCCGGCACCGGCCAGGCGCTGCATCAGCGTCGGCGCAGCGGCGGCGGGCGGCATCGTCACACCCAGACCGGCGAATGGGTTGTAGGCACGCGGCGCCGCCTGCACAGCAGCAGCGGCGGCGCCAGCACCCCGCGCACCGCGCACCATGCTCAGCAGCGCACCACTGCCGCGGATGCCCGCAGCCGCCGCGCCGATCGTCAGCCCGGTCAGGCCGATGGCCCCGACAGCAGGGTTGCTCTCGAAATAGCCGCCCAGGCTGCCCATGACGCCGTTGGCACTGTCGATGTACGGCTTGCTGCCCAGGCCCAGCGGGGCCGCCATCCGCGCCATCACGTTCTCGAGCGTGCCCGCCAGAGCCTCCAGCTTCGCTGTGAGCGAGCCCAGAACCATGTCCAGACGCTGATCCAGGCTGGCCTGCGAATCAATGCCGGCCAGCTGCGTGCGATAGGCCTCCAGGCCCTTGTCGATCAGGATCTGCGCCGGCCGGCCGGCCTCATCTCCGAACATCAGCTTGGCGACGTGCTGCTTGTCCACCGACGACAGGCCCCGCAGCTTTGCCAGCTCGGTGAGCATGTTCTCGATGCCCGAGAACTCGCCATCTTTGCCGTAGAACGACAGGTCGATCTTGTGCTTGCGCAGCAGGTCCTGCACCGCCCGCGCTTCAGGGCTGTTGCGAGCCACGCGCTGGTCGACCTGGCTGAGCCGGCTGAGCATCTGTGCGAAGTTGGTCCCGAAGCTGGTGGACTCAAGGCCCACGCCAGCGGCCATGCCTTGAATGGCGAGCAGCTGCTTCGCGTTGCCCAGGCCCGTCAGCTTCATGGTGTTGTAGGTGGGGGCCGCATACCGGGCTACGTCCAGGAAGTCCTGCGGGTCAATGCCTGACGAGTACGACGCACGCTGCATCAAGTCGGCCATGGCCGGCAGCTCGCTCTCGCCCAGGCCATAGGCCTCGCGCACCTTCGCGATCGTGCGGGCCGCTTGGCCCTGGTCGATCTTCATCAGCACGCCGAACTTGGCCGACGCCTCCAGCGCACCGCCGGCCACTTGCTCAGGCTTCACCCCCTGTCGGATCAGCTCCGTGGCCGACAGGAAGAAGTCCTTCGTCGTGCCCGGCAGCAGGTTGCCCAGCTCCTCGGCCTTCTTCGCGATGCGGGTGAACGACGCATCCACCTTGCCGGTGGTATCCAGCATGGCCGTGCGCAGGCCAATCGTGGCCTCTTCCAGGTTGGCAAACGCCTTGAGCGGCGGCGCCATCACGGCCCGCCCTGCGTAATAGCCAGCAGTGCCCATGGCAGCCAGCTCAGGCAGGTTCTGGGCACCCAAGGCGATCTGCTCTCTGAGCTGCCGTGCCTGGTTGCGCGCCCGCCCCACGCTCTCTGCAAGCCGGTCGAAAAACCGCACCTGCCGATCGACGCTGGTGTTGTTGGCCAACTGCCCCAGCGTGCGCTCCAGGTCGCGTGCCGCCCGGTCGGTGTTGCGCGTCGAGCGCGTCATCTGATCCTGAGCGCGATCGAACTCGTTTGCCTCGCGCCGGGCCGTCACGCCGATGTTGCTGGCGAGCTGGATGAAATACCGCAGGCGCAGCTCGTTTGGTGTGCTCATGTCGTGGGCTTGGGTGTCAGGCGATCAAGCTCAGCGGCCCACGCCTGAAGCCTGCTGATCGGCTCCTGCGCCAGCGTGGACGGCGAGCACGACAGGGCCCGGGACAGCACCAGGAGCAGCCGCTCCAGCGTCATCAGCCGGGCCCACGGAGAGAGGGGCGGCAGCGGGCTCCTGTGCCGTACCGGCAAACACAGCATCGAACTGTTCCTGCGTGATCTCGCCGAAGCGCAGGCGCGCCGACATCTCGACCAGGAACACGCGCTCCTCGATCAACGCCAGGTCGCGCGGCTGCAGCTTGCCGATGAGGTCCAGGTCGATCAGATCGCCATCGATGCGCAGGCTGTCGCACAAGAAGGACTCAATGTGTCGCGCGGTCAGGGCCAGCTTGAAGTCCGCGTCGCTGACGACAAGGCGGGGCTGGCCTTGCCACAGCACAACGCGCTCGGCTTGGCGCACGGCCCAGCGCTCGTCGGCCACGCTGGTCTCGCGCAGCTTGACGGTGCGGTAGTAGATGGGTTTGCCGTCGCGCTCGACGGGCAGGCCCACGCGCAGATGCAGCGTGAACAGATCGATGGTGGTGTCGGTGCTCATGCAAACAGTCTGAGCACTCGCGCCTCCCGGCGCCTGGGGAAACGATTCCCCACCCACCAATGACAAAGGGCCCCCAGCACTGCCAGGGGCCCTCTCTCGCACAACGCCAGCGCTGATCAGGCAGCTGGCCGGGGCACACGCCCCCTACGCTCTCACAGGTGTTCTGTTAGAGCCACTGATACTTTTCCAGCACGTTCAGCGTCAGCTTCGTGCTGGTGCCACCCAGGGCGCCCAGCGAGCCGAACGAGCAGCTATTCGCCAGGCAGCGGCGCGGGCCACGGCTGTCCTTCATCACCACGCGGGCGCCGTTGATCTTCTTGAGGTCCTCGGGGTTCACGTTGCGGCCGAACTGGATGTCCAGCTCGATGGTGCGCGGCACGCGGGTGTGCTGCTCGAAGTCGGGGCCGTTGCCGCTCGGCACCACGGTCGACGTGTAGTCGCCCGCGCCGTTGATGATGGCCGTACCCTCGACAAACGCGATGGCCACGCCATCCACCGTGATCGAGTCCACCTTGAAAAGCGATTGTTCGCTCATGTGACGTCCTTTCGAATGGGGTTTGAGGGCTGCTCAGATCACACGCGGCCGGCGATCGGATAGCTGCTGATCTCGGTCTGGTAATGCTGCGTCACCAGCACCGGCTCTTCCTGCAGCTTCACCTTTCCGTTGGGCCCGTCGATCTCCACGATCAGGCTTTCCTTGTAGTGCTCCAGGTTCTGCACCAGGCCGGCGTTCATCAGCGTCATGTAGTTGCCCAGCTGAATCTCTTCCACGAGCTCGGCCGTCATGATCTTCTGGCCCGGGATCGGGTCGGTGATGTACTCGGCCAGCTTGAACCCGCGGTACTTCGTCGCGTACTCGGTGATCGTGAACCAGCGGTAGTAGCTCATGGTCTTCACCCAGGCCAGCTCGCGGGTGCTGGGGTCATCGGCGCCCGCGGGGTTCTGGGTGTAGTTGGTCACCACGCGCAGCAGCGCGCCCGTGCCGTCCTGGCCGATCGACAGCGGCGAGGCACCCGCCACCAGCAGCGCATTGCCCTCGTCCAGCAGGTCCCAGTGCTGGCCGCGGCGCGGGCCCTTGTAGCCGCTCAGCACGATGTCGGTGTAGGGCAGCGCCGGGTCGGTCGAGGCCGACGTCTCGATCGCGGCACCCGCCATGGCCGCGGTCTCCCACGGGCTGGTCATGTCGGCCTTGGTCGCGATGGTGTGCACCTGGCGGCTGTTGCGGCTGGACAGCCAGGTCGTGAGCTCAGCCAGCGTGCCGCGCACAGCGGTCACCACCTGGCCGTCGCTCATGTTGTTGTGGCCCCAGCGCAGCTCGGCCTCGGCCTCGAGCGCAACCATGTTGGCCGAGTCGGTGAACGGCATCACGATCTCGGTGGCGCGGTAGCCGCGCATGGCGGTGATGGCGGCCGAGATGTCAGGTGCACCAGCACCACCCGACATGGCCGGGATGGTCAGCGTCAGGCCAGCAGGCAGCATGTCGTCGGCGTAGTGGGTGCTGCGCACGTCGATCAGGTTGCCGCTCGGGCCGCCCCACTTCGCCGTCAGCACGAGCTGGCCTGCGCTGCCACCGGCCGCGGCCGTCACCGGCAGCGATGCGATCGCGTTGACAGCGGCGATCAGCTTGGTGGCGATGCTGGCCGCCGTGTCGCTCGTGTTCGCAGCCACGGCAACGCGGGTGCCGCCGATGTAGAGCATCACGTCGCCCGTGTAGGCCAGCGTGGCGCCGCCCGAGTTGTTGACGACGATGGTCGTGCTGGCAGCCGTGGCGCCCACCGCGGTCGGGATCGCGATCATGTCGATCGGCAGGCCCAGGCCGGCGTTGGCCTTCGCGGCGCGCCACATCGCCAGCAGCATCGAGCCTTCGCCGGCCAGGGCCACGGCGGTGCTTTCGGTCAGCGCCTCGACGACGGTGTTGTTCTGAGCGTTGCCAGCGGCCAGCTTGTGGCCGATCAGCAGCAGGCGACGGGGCATGCCACGCAGACCACGCACCGACTTCGAGAAGTCGATCTTGTGGGCCACGAAGGGCACGAGGAAGTTCAGGGAGAGGAGGTTGGTGAGGGACATGGTTACCTATGGGCAGGGTTGATCACTACGCTAATGGAAGCGGAGGCCGATAAGACCGCAGGTGCTCAGACCGCGTAGATCGAGTCGAACTGGCTCGGTGTCAGCACGTCGACAAGACCAGCGTCCATGTCTGCTTTGAGCAGATCCAGGAACGCGTCGAAATCGGATTGCAGGGTCGCAGTACCAGTAGGGCTTGCCGCCACGAATTCGTGCGAAAAATGGATCATCGACCCGCCCGCGATCTTGAGTCCGTTGTATGCGGCAGTGAGCGCGCTCAGCGTAGTTGACCCGCAGGGTGTCGCATACAGGTTTTCATCGGTGCCACCTTGCATCGTATTGATCACGCCGATGCCGTTGGGAGCTTTGAAAACGCGGTAACCGACTTTAGGCCCGAACGAGCGGCACATGGCTTGAGACGGCAGGCTGTTGCCAGACGACGAAAACCACGTCATGCCTCGAGTGAACCCTAGCTCCACAGCGCGGTTGTGGCACGCCAGGACTTCCCGAGCAAAGACAAGCTCAGTCGTAGATGCGTTGAGCGCGGTCCGCGACCACGATCCGTTGTAAACATCGTGTCCGTTGTTGTATGCAGCGCGCAAGAAGTTGATCCGGCCCTGGTCTGTGAACCCGGACTCGGAGAACCCGCCGATCCGGAATGCCCCACGCATGCCGCGCGACTCCAGCGCAGCCTGGAAATAGGTGAACGACGAGTTGTTGGTGACATCGTTCGTGAAAACAATGGCCGGACGGACCCGTTTTCCGGTCGTCACGTTGCCGACATACCAAACCGACCCGGCTGGCATGTTGTAGCGCACGATGTTGAAGCCAGTGACCGTTTTGCCTGCAATCGCGCCCGCTGCTGCCGTGTAGCTCACGCCAGATTTCTGGAACGCGCTATCCAGTGCGGTGGTGTTGTCCCAGATCGGCAGGTAATTCCAGGCCCCGGCGCGCAGGCCAGTCGCCGCGAACGTGTACTTGACAGCGGTGCTGTCGGAGCATGTCACGTTGATCTCGATGGTTGGGTTGTAGCCACCAGCCTCGTAGTCCGGCATATAGACCGGGACATAGAACAGGCCGCTCGCGGGAACGGCAAAACTGGTCGTGAACGAAACCGGGGCGTATGCCGTCGTGACGTTGGTCACGCTCACAACCTGATTGTCCCGAAGCAGCATTGTGCTGTCGGCGGCGATAGTCAGGTTGGTGGCGTTGCCGGTCGGCAGGGTGGCCGTGACGTTGTGCAGCGTGCTTGGATACGCTGTCGCGCGGTCAGCAGGGTTGCGCCCACGCGCCCGCACAGTGCCGTTGCTGTACTCATAGCTCGTGGGGTTTTCGGAAAGCCGGCTCGACACGATGCGCGCCACAGATCCCACGGCGGAAACGTCAAATCGATGACCCGGCCCCGGAACCATGTTGATCGCCGATGCCGAGGCAAGGGCCTGCGCACCGTTATGCTGTACAGCCAAAGAGCCTGCGCCGCCCGGAATGTCCACGTTGACCGCACCGCCTGGGCCAGCGCTTGCAGTGACGCCAGCACCCCGGAAGTTGATGACGGCCGCACCGGCAGAGACTTGCGCACCTTCGTCCTGCACAGCCACAGATACAGCCGCCGGACCACCAGGCGTCGGATCAGCCGGTGCGGCCGCCGCCCCCAACGACGTGACGAACCCCAACGCCACAAGCCGCGCGACCTGGCTGTCCTCAGCAACAAAGTCCTGCGCGTTGTCGCCGCTGGTCTGACCAGGGATGCGGAGCACGCCGCTGTGACGGATGGGCACCAGCGCCCGGACGGTTTGATAACCCATGGCTACCTCATGCAGTAGGTGGTTGGAACAGGATCTCGTGGGTCACCGCGATGGGATCGCCACCCTCGCCCCCTTCGGGGCTGATGTGCGGCAGCACGTTGGTGCTGACGATGTCGATGCCGAGCAGCTCGTACAACTGCGGCAGCGGCAGGCGCGGCTTGATGCACTGGCGCCAGGTCACGAGCCACAGGGCCAGGCCCTTGGCGTCGATCTTCTTGTTGTAGACGTTCTCGCACCGGATGTCGTCTTCCGGCGCAGCCACCTCGATCACAGCGTCGTCGGCATTGGCCGGCGTCCAGGTCGTGAGCTGCAGGTCCAGCTGCTCGGCCAGGCGCTGTGCAGCCAGCATGCGCTCGACGCGGTTGTTGTTGCTGGTCACCACGAAGGCAGCCATGTGGCACACGCGGCAGCCCTTGCCCACCATGCGCTCATGCCCACGCGGCCGGGTCCAGCCCAGGCCCGCGATCAGGATGGCCGGCGCTTTGAATCCACTCACCGCAACCTCGTCGCTCGAAAACTCGCCGCCGTAGTACTCCACGTCCACCACGTCGGCCGACGCGAACGCGCCGCGCACAAAGGCCTTCACGGTGCCCATCAGCAGCACGCTCATGCAACACCTCCGATGCGCTCCAGCTCGGCAAAGATCAGCCGGCCAATGTGTTCCTGGTCGGCGTCATTGGTGCCCAGCACCGGCCGCGCCTCGATCTCGACGCGATGACCACGGCGGCCGGCCTGGCCGCCGAAGTGATGGATGCGCGCATACGCGCTGTTGCTGCCGATCTCAACGCCCGACGGCAGCACGTTGTAGGTGTACGAGTCGTACAGGTGATGGCGGTCGATCAGCGTCTTGCCCGAGCGCTCGATGGCCGCAGCGGACTGCGGCATGGGCGAGCCATCGACCAGCAGCTGCTCGTCAAAGCGGTCTTGTACCTGGCCGAGCATGTACTCGCCGATCTCGGCGCGCAGGCCGGGCGACAGCGAGCCACCCGTTGCAGCCAGCAGCGCCAGGTGCCGCTCGATGGTCCGAGCAGCGGTGTCGATGCGCAGCGAGACGCCCGTATTGATCGTGGTCATCGCCCGAACCGTCCCCAATCGAACTGGCTCTTGGATTGGCCGAAGACCACCTTGCCGCTGCCTGCTGTCTCGGGCGACTCGCCCGAGGACGACACCAGCGCGACGGTCTTGTTGGCAACGTCCTGGAGCCACTTGCGCCACCGGTCAGCACGCTTGACGATCAGGTCGGTGGACACGTCAGAGTCGCTGGCCAGCTCATCGCGAGCGATGGCAATGCAGGCCTCCTCGAGCGTGCCCAGCGATGCATCGCCAGTCGGCAGGGGCAGCACGACAGCAGACCGCAGGTAGCCGTCGATGTAGTTGCTCACCGTGCCCAGCTTGCGCACCAGGCGGTCGTGTGCGGCCATGGCCACCACGCGCTCGGGCGTCGTCGTCTCAGCCGGCCAGGCGCCGCCAGCAACCACGGCCAGCACCTGGCGCAACAGCTCGGCGGTCAGCACGCGCCCGTCATCCATGAGCTGGTTGCGCGCCTCATCGAGGCCAACCTCCTCACAGTAGCGGGCGGGCGTGGCGTAGGCCATGTCGTTGTCCTGGTGCTGGTCGTGTGGTCCCGCCGCTTACTTGCGGGTGCGGGCCGTGGTCGTGCGAGTGGCAGCCGGCGCAGCGTCGGCCGGGGCCTCGACATCGGCGGCGTCAGCCGGGGCATCGGAGGCGGCACCGGCATCGGCACCAGCATCCACAGGGGCATCCACCGCGGGCGGCACGCTGCCGGCCAGCTTGGCCTGCGCGTCGGCCAGTTGCGCCTGCAGCGCCTGGACTTCGTCAGCCAGGCCGTCACGCATGGCCTGGGCCTCGCCCAGCTGGGCCAGCAGGTCATTGCGCTCACCGGTCAGCTGCGTCACCTGAGCCTGCAGGTTGGCGATCTGGTCGATGTGCTCGGCAACGTCGGCCATCGTGACGGTGGTCGCGCCCACGTCGGTATCGGCGGCTGCGATGGCCGCGGTCAGCGCATCGGCGTCCACAACGCGGGCACGCTCGATGGCACCGGCCTTGATCAGCGCCTCGACCGACGACTCGGGCATCAGGAACGTGGCGCTCTTGGTGCCGGGGATGTGCTTCTCGCGGTCGTGCTCGATGTCGACGAGCGCGGTGACCAGGACTTGGTTTTCGTTGGACATGGGAACCTCGTTTGAAGGGGGCGTGAAAGGGGTTGGAAGGCGCTTCACAGCCCGGCCGAAGCCGGGCGCTGTGATCAGCCGTTGACGGCGTTCTTGAACAGGTAGGCGAGGTCCGCCGCGATGATCAGTTCCTTGACCGACTCGCCCACCCGCTGGCGCTCGCCGCCGCGGATGCCCAAGTCGGGATCGACGATCGAGCCGGCCACGCGATCGCCGAACTGAGCGGTGAAACCGAACGTCACGCCGTACTCGGTGTCGGCGTTCATGTCGCGGTGGAAGAAGAGGCAGTCGTTGCCCCAGATCCGCTGCATGTTCACCGGCTGCCCCTTGGCAGCGGTGTTCAGCCAGCCCTCGCCGATGATCGGCGCGTTGGGCAGCTCGAACAGCTCGGCGAACTGCTCGCGGGTCACCAAGCCGTTGTTGGTGCCGTTCTTGAACACCGCGGCGCAGATCTTCGGGTGTCGCGACAGATACGACCACACGCGCCGGCCCATCACAACGTCGGTCGGACGCATCAGCATGCCGTCCAGCACGTCGGGGATGGCGCGCGACGGATCGCTGGCCGCGTAGTCACTCCACTGACTGGTGCCGCTGAGCACAATGCGGTTGTCGGTGCCGTAGTTCGCGACGTTGGTGACCATGTCAGCCACGCGCTTCTCGCGTCGGGTCAGCATGGCCTGCGTCAGCGCACGCGTGGCGCGCAGGCGCGGGTCCACCAGCGTCGTGTTGCCGTTGGCGCGCGCGCCTTCCCAGTTCTGCACGTCGGCGTTGGGGATCGGCGTATCCAGACCGTGGTCAACGGTCTGGTCGGTCAGCTCCTTCGAGCCGAACTCCAGCTCGTTGGGCTTGCCCTTGCGGCCCACCTCGGTTTCCGGCACCGTGAAGCCGTCTTCCTTGTTGTAGACGTTGTACGAGAAGCGCTGGGTGGCAACGGGCACACGCGGCAGCACCAGGTCGGCCACCAGGTTGGACTGCGTGTAAGCCACGGCCACGGCGGTGGCGGTGGTGCTGACAGTAAACGGGGCGAGGCTCATGTATGGCTCCGAATCAGATGGGGTTCAGTGAGATGGATCAGCCCTGAACGGTGCCGATGCCGCGGATGTACGGGATCACGTCGCCGGCCGCGCCCGACTTGAGCGCACGGCCGATGACGTTGACGTTGGCGCCGGCCGCAGGCGCAGCGGTCACGGCCTGGCCCGATGCGTTGGACGTGAGCAGGGCGCCACGCGTCACGGCCGCACCCAGCTTCACTTCGGGCACGGGGCGCACGTCCATGTCCACCATCTCGCCGGTCGCCTTGTCCAGGCTGTCGCTGGTGCCGATCAGCAGATCGGTGGCGCTCGCGGCCGGCACCACGGTGTTGTCTGCCGTGCCCGGCTTGAGGATCAGGAACGCAGCGACGGCGGCCTGGGCGGTAAAGCTCTTGTGTTCGATCATGTGAAGGATCTCCGTTGGAGGGGTGGTGGTGCTGCGGCTCAGGCCTGCGCCTGGCTGGCCACGTGCTGCACGGCGAACTCGAACGAGACGGGGTTGCCCGCCTTCTGACGCGCGGCCATGAACTCGTGAGCGGCTTCGGCGACCGCCTTGTGGTCGTTCACGTTCACGACCTGCACCGGGTCAGCCGAGCCGGCCGGCGCGCCCAGTTGCACGACGGGCTTGCGGCCAGCCATGAACTCGGCGAAGAAGTCCAGCGGCGCCTTCTTGGCCGGCGTGTCGCTGCCCGGGGCCGCGAACTCGAATTCCTGGCCGGCATCCAGCGCAGCCATGAACTCGCGCATGCCCACTTCGTCGGCCGGCAGCAGCAGGCCCTTGGCCTTCCAGTCGTTGATCAGGGCGGCGTGCTTCTCGGCCTGGCGCTGAGCGCGCAGCTCGGCCAGCTCCTGGCCTTGTGCAGCGAACTGGGCGCTGGCGCGTTCCTCGGCCTCGCGGCGGGCCTGAGCCAGCTTCTCTTCGAGCTGCTCGGGGGTCAGGGTGATGTCAGGCATCGACGGATCTCCGGTGTTGGAGTGGTGGGAAAACATGGC
>JAJUHM010000001.1 GCA_029279925.1 Aquabacterium olei | reverse complement strand
TGCAGCGGCACGCCACCGCGGTGCTTGCACAGCTCAAACGCCTTGCGGCTGCCCATGGCGCGGCACAGCCGGCGCAGCATGGGCGGCAGCCGGTCGATGTTGACCAGCTCGGCCGGGTCGCGATCGTCAGCCGTCGTGCTCATGTCAGGCCTGCTCATCCTCGGTCGGCGCGCCCACGCGCGTCGCCCAGCGCTTCGCCGCTTCGATCAGCCGCTGCATCTGATAGCCGCTGGCCATGCGCAGCGTGCTGATCTCAGGCTGCATGCGATGGGCCCATGCCTCGATGGCCATGTCCAGCTCGGTCGTGTTGCCGGGGCGCTTGACGGCGCCGACATCGGCCAGCGCATACCAGATCGCCCGCAGCTTGCTCATGGTGTCGTCCCACACGCGCTCCGACGCGGCGCGGCGCTTCACGACAAACCCGCGCTGCTTCATGTACGCGATCACTTTCTGGCGTTCCTGGTACGTCAGCGCCGTGGCCGATCGCTTGCCATCGCACAGCCGGGCCAGCAGCTCACGGTACGTGTCGTCGTCGAGTTGCAGCGCGGCCTGGCCCATCTTGATCATCTTGATGTCGGCAGCACGCAGCTGCTCGATGCGGCTCTTCTCAGCCATGGGCGCGGCCTCCCAGCTCGAACACGCTGCGCGGGGCAGCAACACGCAGCGGCGCAGCATCGGCCGCGCTCACGACGCGCTGGATCATCGGCGCCGAGTCGATGAGGCTTTCGTCTTCGGTGCGATACACCTGCAGCAGCACACCGTTCGGTGTTGGGTCGTCCCGGACGGTCAGCCCCTCGACCAGGCCGACTCGCACGCTGCCCCGGTCGACGAACACATCCAGCACGCCGCGATTTCCGGCCGCTTTCAAGTGCGTCCACACGCGGCCTGGCTCGCACCCGATCAGCCTGCAAACCTCTTCTGTTTCGAGCAAGGTGCCAGGCTTACGCTCACGCAACGCGATCAGCACAGCGGCAACGCTGCTGCCCATGCGGGCGATGTAGATAGGTTTCATCGTCTTCGTCTCACAGTGCGGATTGCGCCGCAGGTCCCACAGCACCACGGCCACACCGGCCGGTCCGGCGATCAGAGCCAGGCGCGTGAAAACGTCATCGGTCAGACAACAGCCGATCAACGCGGCGATCACGGCAAACGCTGTTGTGATGAGGTGGTGCATGGGCATAGGGCGCCTCAGATATCGGCCGGGCCGATGGCCACGCGTTGCACGGCCTGGTCCGCCTGCTCGTCGACCAGGCGGAACGCCTCCTGGCACACGGGGCAGGCTTTATCCGCAGCGGCCACACGCTCGCTGATGCAGATCGGGCAGGGGTAGGTCTGCGCCTGGTCGTGCTGGTTATCCGCGCGCATGGCGAGCCACCTCCCAGCTGCGTTCGTGCGACCAGTACATCAGCACCGGCTTGTGGTCTACGGCGGCGTCGGTCACGCGCAGCTTGCCGATCACGGTGCCCGTGGTGGTGGCGACAGCCTGGTTGAGCACGATAGCCTCGGCCCCGTCCAGCACGGCGTCGATGTCACCCTTGTCGAGGTCGAACACCCCCAGCGAGCGCCATGCGCCGCTCAGGTTCATGTCGACGCCAACCAGGCGCGTGCTCTTGATCGTCTCGGCGATGCTCATGTCAGCCCCCTGCAGCGATGTCGAGCGAGATGCTCACCAGCTTGCCGTTCTGGTCGCGCTGGTAGAACCGGATGTACGGCTTGCTGCTGGCCGTGCGGATGCTGTCCCCGATCGCCTCCATCGCTTGCAGCCAAACCGGGTGATCGATCTTCAGGCGGCGCAGGCCAAGCACGCGGCTCGTGCTGACCTGGCCCTCCTTGTCCACCTGGAACGCCTGGAACACCAGCGCGCGGATGTTGTCGTTTGCGCCGTCGAGCTGGTCGTGGATGAACTGGTCGATCAGTTCCTTGGCGGCTTGCAGGCGCTCATCGAACGCCAGCGACTCCTGAATCTGCCGAACCACCTGCAGCTTGCCGTCGAACGACGTCAGCGTGATGTTCCCTTTGGTGCCGCCCAGCCGCTTGCCGTACTGCTCGTGGCTCGTCGTCACGAAGGCCTCGACCTCGGCCATCGATGCCATGCGGAAGTCGCTCAGCAGCTTGGCGATCTCCTTCGCTTTCTCGCACAGCTCGCGCACCACGCTGTCACGCAGCTTGTCGATGTCTTTGATCTTCTCGATCGGCACCATGCGGCCCTGCGCATCGGTCCAGAAGCCGTCATTGCGGCCCTCCGTGATCGTGGATTGAATGATTCCGTCCATGCTCTCTCTCCGTTGAAAGTCAGTGTTGGTTGGGGCGGGCCGATGCGTACAGATCGCGCAGCTCCGCGTAGGCCTCTGCATGCGCCCGCTTGGCCTTGGCCAGCTCCTCGCGCAGCCATCGCAGCTGCTCCTCGTGCTGCCGCACCTCGGCATCGATGTGCTCGTAGGTGTTGGCGATGGCACGGCCCGCGGTGTGGATGCGCAGGCTCAACACGAGACCACGCACGCCGCTCTCGCGCGCCACACGGGCCCAGAACATCACCCGGTCAGCCGCACCCGCGGCCCGATCAGCCAGCGCAACATGGGCGCGGCTCAGCATTGCGATCAGCATCACTTCTCACCTCCTCGGCGGCCAGGGACGTTCATGAACAGCACGTCGCGGGCAACGCCCTCGATGTGCTCGGGGCGCAGGGGCCGCTGGCCTGCGAAGAAATCGCGGATGTTGGGCACGAACCCCTCCATCAGCACACGGGCGCTGCCATCGCAGTAACGCCACAGCGTGTCCAGCACCTCGTCGCTCAGGTCGCCCATCTCATGCAGGGCGGCGCGGGCCAGCTCGTCGGCGTCATCGCGGGTGATCTTCTTGACCGTGGCCGGCCACATGCCGACCCGGCTGCGCACCTGGTCGAACTGGCCGCGCTCGGGCTGGATCAGCTCGGCCAGTTTCTCGGTGCCGACCAGGACGATGCCCACGCCCGCCATGTCACGAATGCGCCGCAGGTATTCCAGCGTGTCGGCGTTGCAGCGGTTGGCCTCATCGACGATCAGCAGGTACGAGGCGCCCTTCAGCGCGCTCACCACCGCCCGGAACTTGTTGTCCAGGCCGGCCGGGGCGGGCACGTTGAGCTGGCTCAGCAGCTCCATCAGCATCACGCCCGGCGTCATCTTCGGGCTCGACTCGATCATCACCGTCTGCGGGTGCGTGGCCGTGTATTCCTTGCAGCCCTTGGTCTTGCCGATGCCCACGTACCCGCAGTAGATGCCGATCGAGGCGTTCTTGCGGGTGCGGTCACACACAACATGCAGCAGCTTGTGCACGCTGGTCAGCACGTAGCCCACGGGGCCATCGGCCAGGCGCTCCGACTCCACACGCAGCGCTTGCTGCATGCGGCGCAGCTGCTCGGTCGGCGAGCTGGGGTACTTTCCGTTGAGGATCTGGCTGACCGTTCCGCTGGGGATCTTGGTCTTGCGCGCCAGGAATGCGCGCGATTCGCCATGGCCTTTCAGCCACTTATCGACCTCATCAACGATCACCAGATCGTCTTCGGTATAGGCGCTGCTGCGCACGTTGTTCTCGCTCACGTCTTATCCCTCCAGTTGAGCAGATCGATCTCGATGACCGGCGCGACTTCAGGCGTCGGCAGGTCGATGGTTGTGGGTGTGATGGCCTCCAGGCTCGCCACCACGTCTGCGGCGCTGATCGCGTCCTGGGCACGGGCGTTGACCTCGTCGATGTGACGCTGCAGCCGCTTGAGCTGGCCGGCCTGCCGCTTCTGGCGCTGCTCTTCCAGCCGGCTTGTGGGCAGCACGCCGATGGTGTTGACCAGCTTGGCCTCGCACACGAAGCGCCCCTTGCGATCGAACACCCACACCTTGCTGTCGTTGTGCAGGTCGTACTCCACGTCGACCTCCTTCGCGTCGTACAGCGCCAGGGCCTCGTGGTAGTAGGTCCGGTTGTGCAGGCGCACCGTCTGCCGCTGCACCGAGCGCAGCTCGTGCGGTCGCACCAGCACTTGGTCGGGCAGCCCCACACTGACCGGCGTCAGGCCAGCCCACACCTGGGCCGGCGTGCGGCCACCGAGCACGTCCATCGGCGTCTGGTGGTACTGGTCCAGCCAGGCGCGGAAACTGTCGACGTACTGCGCCAGGCTCGGCAGCGTGCGCTTGCCTTGCGCCAGCTCGGCACTCATGCGCCGATTGATCTCAGGCGCCATGTCTTCGCCGCAGTACACCGAGCCGCCCGCGAAGAACTTGTCGTGCTTGTCCCGCACGGTGCGGAAGAACCGCTCGATCCAGCCTTTGCCGTGCGGGTTGCCCGGGATGGCGCCGATCACCGCGATGTCGAATCGGCCATAGAAGCCGGTCGCCTCGTCGTTGAGCATCTTGGAGCGGTAGCCAGGGCCCTGGTCGATGTACACCCAGGCCGGCACGTGGTCGTGCGAGGCCATTGCATAGCTCAGCGCGTAAAGCGTCGACACCGCGCTTTCCGACTCGGTCAGATACCAGCCCGTGATGTACCGGCTCTTGATGTCGATGAACACCGTCAGCTCGGGGCGATACGGCTTGCCCGTGTTCGGGTGGCCCACGTAGCAGTCGGCGGTGTGGCCGTCGCCCGCGTAGATCTCGCCCACCAGCACTTCGTCCAGGTTGCGGCGTTGAAAGTGCTGCCGCTTCAGCTTGTGCAGGTGTCGGCCGACACGGGCCGGGCTGTGCTCACCCAGCGTCGCCGGCAGCTGCTTGATGAAGCGCTTCACGCGGCTCTCGGTCACGTCAGCGAAGCCCTCGAACATCAGGCGCTGTGCAACGTCCATGTAACCCGGCTTTGACGGGATGTTGTAGAGCTCGATGGCGCGGGCTTCCCAGCCGTATTCACGGCGCACGCGGCCCGTGTGCTTCGGCAGCAAGCCGGCCTTGCCGCTGGCCTTGTAGTCGGCCAGCCAGCGCTTCATCGTCGGCACGCTGGGCGCCTCGCCATCGCGTGACAGCAGCCGCAGCATGTGCTGGGTGTTCGGGTCCAGCGTGCCGGCAGCAACCCGGGCCACGAACAGCTCGGCCACCTTCGTGATGGACACGCCGTTTTGCACCAGGTCGAACAGCGGCTTGACGATCACCTCGCGCAGCTCAGCCGTGCGGCGCTGCACGTCTGTTGCCGCAGACCACGGGTCTGCAGACAACACCGATGGCAGGTCACTCATCGCGGTGATTTGTTTGGTGAGTTTGAGCACGTTGCCCATGTCGTTCCCCAGTTCGTTTCAGGGGGTCACTCGGTGCGGGTCTTGGGGGCCTCGGGCTTTGCCGAGGGGCGGCCCTTGCCACGCGGGCGCTCTTGCTCGCGCTCCCATGCGCGCAGGGCCTTCTCGTGCTGGTGCAACGCGACGAGGTCGGCGAAGCGCTTGGCTGCCTCACCCACTTCGTCGGGCGTCAGGTAGCTCAACGGTGCCGGCTGCACGCCGTCGACCTCGAATGCGTCCACCATGCTCTTGATCACGCCATCGATCTGGATACGCAGCGCCTGGAGGCCCGTCAGCGTCAATCGGGCCGTGGGGTCGACCCACTGATAGACGCCCTCGACACCGCGCAGGTTGTAGAGGTCGCGGCCCAGCGCACTGATCTCCTCAACAGCCAGGCGCGACCGCTCGACATGGTCCACCGCTTCGGCGCGGATGTCATAGATCGCGACCGGCACCTCGCTGGCGCGCTCCTTCTTCGCGGCCTTCTTTGCCGCAGTGGCCTCAGCCTGGGCCGTCTCGAGCTTCACGTCGCGGTCGGCGATGGCGGCTTCCAGGTCGCGGATGCGGTCGCGCAGCGCCCGGTAGCTCATGGTGCTGATGTCGGGCGCATCGTCCTCCAGCATGGCTTGCACCACCTCCGGGTCGGCCCCGGCCAAGGCCAAGACCTTGCTCTTCTGCAGGTGCAGCACTTCGTCGCGCTGCGCTTCAGGAAGGCGCGCACAGAAGCTCGCCCCTTGCATCAACTCATAGGCGCGGCGCTTCGTGAGGCCGCGGTCTTCAATCAGCGCTTCAAATTCTTCCGCGCCGAGGTCCGCCTTCACGCTGGAAAGCAGCAGCCCGGCCTGAATCAGGTTGTATGTGGCGACGTTCTGAGCGAACACAGCCTGCTCAGTGCGGACGTCCGCACTCGCTTCCAGGTTGATGCCCATCTGGTGAGCCAGCAGTCGCTCGGCGTCCCCGAAATTTCCGAGAGTGCGGACGTCCGCACTCGCCTCGATCACAGCCACATCCTTGGTCTTCTTGCTCATCTAGTACTCCGTTTGGTGACTTTCAGGATCACTTCATGCCGAGCGCTTGAGCCGCCCGGTGCCCTTCGCCGTACAGGCCCTTGTTCACACCTCGAATGACTTCGCTCACCACACGGAAGGTGAGCCGGTGTGTTTCAGCGAACTGCCGGAGCGTCATCCCCTGGGAATAAACCCACGCTTTGGCCTGTTCACCATTGCGCACTCCAGAAATCACACTTGTTGCCACTTTCGTCCTCGGCTTGCTCATCGGTCTACCTTCGTTGACAGATAAAACACAGTTGTTTAACTGTCAGCCAGTGTAAGGCAACAAAACGGATCACGCAACAGGCGTGGTGCCGTTTTGTTGACCGCGACGGTTGCATGCGGTCACAAACGCCACTCTGTTAGGGGTCTCGGTAGGGGTAGCGGTGCCGAATCGTGGGTGCGAGAATTACCCGCAGGTAACGGTTAATTCACGGTGCGCACTTGGCGCCAGCCCCCTCGATGTCAACAAACGTGGCCCATGACGAGTACGCAGAAATCCCTGCACAAAGCAGGGAGGTCGGCGCGCGCCTGGCCGCGGAACGACAGCGGCTCAAGCTGAGCCAGATGCAGCTGGCAGAGGCCTGCGGGGTCAGCAAGACCAGCCAGGTCAACTACGAAGCGGGGCGCCGCGCACCAGACACGATCTATCTGTCGGCGGCAATGACAGCCGGGGTAGACGTCATGTTCGTGATCAGCGGCCTTCGCCACACGAGCTCAGCCAATCACGACGCGTTCGTCACCATCCCACTGCTGGACGTCAAGGCCAGCGCTGGCAACGGGACACTCAACGCGCCCGAGGCGGAGTACGCAGTCCAAGGCCTGGCTTTCTCGCGTGCCTGGATCAATCGCCGTGGGCTCAACCCCCAGCAGCTGAAGGTGATTGAAGTCCGAGGGGCCTCCATGGACGGCGTGCTTTCGGACGGTGATCGCGTACTGATTGACCTGGCCGACACCCGCCCGCGAAGCGGCTATGTCTATGTGCTGAGGCAGGGTGACGAGCTGCTCGTCAAGTTCTGCCAGCTGCTGCCTGGTGGCGTCTTGCGGGTCAGCAGTGCGAACCAGCAATACGCCTCGTATGACGTTCAACTCAGCGACACGAGCGACGTCCAGATCGTCGGGCGCGTTGTCGCATCAATGCACGAATGGTGAGGGATTGCAAATGGACAGATTGAACGTTCGGGCGCTTGCCTTCGTCATTGCGACAGCCCTGCCTTTTTGTGCCGTTTCGGGCGATGAACCGTTAGCCAATTGCACGTACAAGACGGGCGTTCGCATGCCTCCAGATGAGTGTGTTCTCTTTCAGAAGGCGGAGGCAGAAAGGGAGCGCCGGGCTGCACAGCAGGCTGCGCAACTCGAAGAGAACCGCCGGATCGAAGCCGAATACAACCGTGCTCGAGCAGTCGAGCAGGCGCGCCAGCTCGAGGCACACAAGCTTCGGCAGCAGCAGGACGCGGAGGAGGTAGCCCAGCGGCAGGCCGCGTACGAACGGCAAAGGCAGCAGGAAGAGCGACAGGAGACCGCGCGTGAGCGAGCCCGGAGCACCGAGGTTGCATCTCGCAAGAAGGCATGCGGTGAGGACTACATGCAACCACGCATTGGCATGACAGTCGAGCGAGCCCGGCAGTGCCTCGGAGCAATCTATGTAACTGGCCAAATCAACCGCGTCGACGGCGTTGTGACCAGCTACGCCGGGAGAGGCATCCACCTCCATGTGATGAAGGGGCAAATCATTGCCTGGGGCAGGTAGCAGGCATTGATCTCGTTAAGACATTTTGATACGCAGAGAGCAAGTTTTAGGGAGCAGTAGTAGATATGGCAAGGGAGAGAACATTCCAGGTATGCGGCATCAATATCCGCGTCCATTCCAGGCATCACCCGAGTGAGTACGCGCAGCTGTGGGCCGCGCTGCACAGCCTCGGCACGATCTTCGTGCGAGGACATCTCGGCCTCATGATTGGCGACCGCCGATTGGTTCGCATCCGTGAGCACGACTGGGTCGTAGGGTACTTCTACACCTTTGTCGACATTGATCCCACGCAGCGATGGCTAGACGTCGAGTCTGGTAGAGAAGCCGATGAGGACACTCGGCACAGCGTCCAGATCCCTGCAAACCTTCGACCGAACATGACGGAAGTTCCGTATGTTCTCGACACTGAGAACCACCAGCTCCTGTTCATCAACAAGGAGCGGTCGTGCTCGCTTTCGGCGTCGAACGTGCGCAACCTGCTCAAGGCTCTCACTGGCAGGGACGAGATCATGCAGCGGTTCGGGACTGTGGACCTGACCATCATGACCGACACCAGCCAGCTCGAGGCAATGCTCAGTTGGCCCGTGATCAGGAAGCTCCACCTGACACTCGAACGAATCAATCCGACCGATTACGAAGATGATCAAGAAGTGTTTAGACGGCTCGCTGACCTAGGAGCCAAGCGAGAGGAGAGGACCTATGTGAAGGACGATGATCAGCCGACACTGCGGGTCGATGAACCTCTGCGACGTGTGTCTCGCATCGCAGCACAGAACGGGGAGGTCGAGGTGCACGGGCGCGATCCTTCCGGTCACACAGGTCACGCCAAGTCCCAGAAGTTCCCCCTTGTTATGAAGGGAGAGTACATTCCCGCCAGGACAACATTGATGGATGCGCTCATCGGCTTCGCAATCGATTCCTTTACGGGCCGCAGGAACATGGGATGAAAACGCCTGGACCACTGACCAACCTCCAACTGCTGCTGCTCACATGGCGGGTGATTGGCGGCTGGAGGGCTATCTACAGCGGAAAGGACTTTTGGGCAGCCGCAGTGGTCACGGCGCTATGCACGCGCCTTTGGTATGCCACGCCGTGGTGGGCGGATGTCATTTCGGTCACACCAAGCTTGCTCGGGTTCACTCTGAGCGGGTTCGCAATCTTCCTCAGCTTCGGCAGCGATGAATTCAAGACGGCCATCAGCTCGAGTGACGAACTGAAGTCACCTTACGTGAGCACGAGTGCAGCCTTTATGGCCTTTGTGTTCTTTCAGGTACTGGCATTGCTTTATGCACTATGCGCAAAAGCTCTTGCTTTCGACCCAGGTCCTTGCTTGAGCAAGACTCAAATCCAGAGCCTCACGCCAGCAGCCGACGCCATTGGCTTTCTTCTGTTCGTCTACAGCCTCATGCTTGCACTCAGAGCGGCATTGCGCATTTTCCGTCTCAGTCGGTGGCTCAACTGGTATTCAGTTGTGCAAGCTGAGCGAGCCAAGGCCGCGTCACACAAGGACTGACGGGTTCGGGAGAAACGATTCCCCAGGCCCCAAAAAGGCCGATTCCAGAAACTGAGGGCTACCCATCCGGTAGCCCTTTTTCACATCTGGAGTCGCCATGTCCACCGCCTTCAAAGTCCCCCGCCTGACCGGCCTCATGCTGGTCAGCGCCGTGCTGTTCATCGCATCACTGCTCACCCAGCAGCAGGCCCCCGGCAGCCTGATCGCCGTCAGCCTCTACAAGCTGCACATGGCCAGCCTGGCCGGCTGGGCCGGCTACTGGATTGACCGGCTTGTGTTCCCCTACAGCCGCCCGCACGAGCTGCTCGAAGAGCACAGCTTCCTGATCGACGAGATCGAGGACAGCGACATCCACGGCCGCCCCGACAACTCAGCCAACGACGCTGATTTCGTCCAGCTCGGCTGCATCGCGTGTTCCGCTGAACAAGCCATGCTGCGCCGGGCCATCATCATCGGCGCCTGCCTGATTGCCATCTGCCTCGGGGCCTGAGCCATGGGCGGCATCACCCGATTCGAGCGCCGCTGGGCGGGCTGGATTCGCATGCGCAACACCATGCACTGGCGCGCCTACGATGCCGAGCGCGGCCGCGCGATGCGCCGCGCCGCAGCAGCCTTCCTGCTCGGCTTCGTCGCAACGCTCGGCGCTGTCCTGGCACTGCTGAGCTGGTCAACACCGGCCCATGCTGCAGACCAGATCCCGGCGACGGCCCAGCGCCACAAGCTGACCCTCAAGCGCGAGGCACAACGCGTCTGGGGCGTGCAGGCGCCCGTTGCCACATTCGCGGCCCAGGTGCACCAGGAAAGCCGCTGGCAGCGCAACGCACGCTCGCCAGTGGGGGCGCATGGCCTCGCCCAGTTCATGCCCACCACGGCCGCCTGGATCAGCACGCTGCCCGGTGCAGATCTGGCCGGCGCTGACACCAGCAACCCGACCTGGTCGCTGCGTGCCCTCGTCACATACAACCACTGGCTCAGCCAGCGCATCAAGGCGGCCACGCCCTGCGAGCGCATGGCGTTCACGCTGAGCGCCTACAACGGCGGGCTGGGCTGGGTCTACAAGCGCCAGGCGCGCAGCGCCAACCCCGGCGTCTGCATCGGCCACACGTGCACGATCAATCCCGGCATCCAGCCCGCAAACCAGCGTGAGAACGAGCACTACCCGCGCGTGATCCTGCTGCGCTACGAGCCTCTGTATGCAAGCTGGGGCCCGAGGAGCTGCGCATGAACAAGCTCTACGCCGCTGCCGCAGCGCTGATGTTGGTTGTGCTGATCGGCCTGCTGATCAGCCTCGGCGTTGTCGTGAGCCGCGGCAACAAGCAGGCCCTGCAGACCGGCCAGGCGCTGTGCGCCTCAGCGTCCGCATCCGCAGCGGCCGCAGCCACCGCCTCGGCCGCAGCCAGCACCGCAAGCCAGGCCCAGGCCGACATCGCCCGCGGCAACCAGGCAGCCGCTTACAACGCGCGGGCCCAGAACCGCATCGTCACCATCTACCGCAACCTCGAAAGCGAGGCCCGCCATGTCTCCCCTGATCCCGTTGACGCTTGCGTGCTCCCTGCTGAGCGCCTGCGCATCTGGCTCGCAGCCAACGATGGTCCCGGCGCCGTTGATCCAGCCGATCAAAGTGCCGCCGCCGGCCAGCCTCACGCAGCCGCCTCAGCCGCTGCCGCAACCCACATCGGGCGCGATGCCCGACCTGGAGCTGAACCACCGGCAGGTGGCGCAAGCGTTCCACCAACTGGCGGCGCAGCTGTGCGCGCTGCTGCAGCACCTGGAGATCGAGCACCGTGAGTGCCTGCCCTACCTGCGAGAGCCAACTGGCTCAGATGCCGAGCCGCGTCGTCGCCATCGTTGACGGCGTGACCTACGTGCAAAACATCAACCCGAGCACCCGAGTCCAGAACCTGCTCGACGCCGCCCGATACCTCATCGGGTTCGCCGACCAGGGCCTGGACGAGATGCAGCCCCACGTGGACCAGCCCGCGAATGGATGAGCGATTCCTCGAACAGGCCAGCGAGGCCGCTGAAGCCGAGCGCGACTCGGCTCAACGCGCTATCAGCCGCACCCTGACCACACCAGGCCAGCCCTACTGCGACGACTGCGGCGAGCTGATCGCCAACGACCGCCGCATCGCCAACCCCGCAGCCATCCGCTGCATCACCTGTCAAAACGTCTTCGAACTGCTCAAGAAGGGATATGCACGATGAGCACTGACCACGAAACCCTCCGCGCCCTGGGCCAAGTCCAAGGTCAACTCAACGGCATTGCCGACCTCATCAAAGAGACCAGCGCCGCCACCAACCGCCGCATCGATGACCTGAAGGAAACGATGGACGATCGCTTCCAGGATCACGGCGAGCGCATCTCTCGACTCGAGTCCAACGAGCGCGCCACCGCCATCAAGGCCGCCGGCATCGGCGCTGCTGCGGGCGCCGCCTCTGGCGTCGTCGGCCAGCTGCTCGGCGCCCTGGTCAAGTTCAAGATCGGCGGCTGATCGCGCATGGCATACGACAACGCCACCAAGGCCCGCGTGCGGGCCGGCTTCATCCGGGGCCTCGCGCTGGATGCTGCGGCTGCTGCCGAGGGCGTGCCGTACAACACCGCGCGCAACTGGAAGCGCAAGGCCGAGATCGAGGGCGACGACTGGGACGTGGCCCGCCGCGCCAACCAGCTCAGCAGCGGCACCGTCGGTGACGTGATGCAGCAGGTGATGGACAGCCTGGCCCAGCAGTTCGCGGCCACGCTGGATGCGTTGGAGAGCAAGGCCGACATGCCCCCGCTCGACAAGGCCAACATCCTGCTCAAGCTGAGCGATGCGTTCGTCAAGACGATGGCCGCTGCGGCACGCGGCAACCCGAAGCTCGACCGCCTGGCCGTCGCAATGGAAGTCGTGCAGGCCATGGCCGCATTCGTGGCAGAGCACCACCCCGACCTGCGCAAGCAGTTCATCGACATCGCCCAGGCATTCGGCCCTGAGGTCGTGCGCCAGTTCGGCACCCAGCAATGAGCACCCAGGCCAAGCCCGCAGCCAAAAAGGCCATGCCCAAGAGCCTCAGGCAGGTCAAGGCATCAGGCCGCCACAAGGCCTTCCTCGAAGAGCTGGCGGCGTTCGCCGATGCCCAGCTCACGCTGATCGAGGCCGAGGTCAGTGGCTTCACGCTCGACGTCACCGAGCAGGCCTCGCGTGTGCTGCAGGCTCAGACGGACTTCCGCTTCTTCGCGAAGACCTACCTGCCGCACTACATCAAGGGCGCCGAATCGTTGTTCCACACCTGGTTCTACGACAACGTCCCGCAGCTGATCGACGCGCCCGAAGGCAAGCTCATCAACATCAGCGCGCCCCGCGGCGAGGCCAAGTCCACACTCGGCACCCAGGCCCTGGTCATCTGGTGCATCGTCACTGGCCGCAAGCATTTCATCCCCATCGTGATGGATGCCTGGGACCAGGCGGCAACGATGCTCGAAGCCGTCAAGACCGAGCTGACCGACAACCCGCGCCTGCTGGCCGACTACCCCCAGGCCACTGGCCGTGGCCGCGTCTGGAACGCAGGCGTGATCCTCACCGCCAACGACTGCAAGGTGCAGGCGTTCGGCAGCGGCAAAAAAATGCGCGGCCTGCGCCATGGCCCGCATCGTCCCGACCTCGTCATGCTCGACGACATCGAGAACGACGAGAACGTGCGCCAGGCTGCCCAGCGCGACAAGCTCGAAAGCTGGGTCACCAAGACCGTGCTCAACCTCGGGCCGCCCAGCGGCACGATGGACGTGGTGTACCTCAACACCATCCTCCACTACGACTCGGTCGCCAACCGCTTCCACCGCAAGCCGCGCTGGGTGCGGCGCAAGTTCAAGGCGATCATGCGCTGGCCCGATCGCATGGACCTCTGGCAGCAGTGGGAAAAGCTGTTCCTGGAAGAAGCCAGCGGCAGCGACGACATGGACGAAGACGAAACGCGCATCGGCGCGTCCGACGCGTTCTATGCGCAGAACAAGGCCGAGATGGAGAAGGGCGCAGTCGTCAGCTGGCCCACCGTGCGCCCGCTGTTGCGCCTGATGCAGATCCGCGCCGAAGACCACCACGCCTTCGATTGCGAATACCAGAACGACCCCACCAACGTCGACACGGCCCTCTTCCCCGAGCTGCACTACTGGGTCAACGTCTGCCGCGACTGGGTGTTCTTCGGCGCTCATGACCCGAGCCTCGGCAAAAACAACAAGGGCCGCGACCCCTGCGCCTGCCTTGTCGGTGGGTACGACCGCAACCACGGCATCCTCGACGTCGTCGAAGCCCGCATCGCCCGCCTGCAGCCCTTCAAGCAGATCGACCTGATCATCGACCTGCAGGCCGAATACAACTGCCTTGTCTGGGGCTTCGAGTCGGTGCAGTTCCAGGAGTTCATGCGCCAGGTCCTCGTGAAGGAAAGCGCCCGGCGCGGCATCCCTGTGCCGGCGCGGCCGGTGCAGCAATCGGCCGACAAGGCGCTTCGCATCGAGGGTCTGAGCCCGCACATCGCCAACGCGATCATCCGCACCCACCCGCGCCACACCGTGCTGAACGAGATGCTCAAGCACTACCCCGAGGCCGAACACGACGACGGCCCTGACGCGCTGGAAATCCTCTTTCGCCTGTGCCTCTCAGGCGCTGGCGGCATCCCCAAGATCAAGACCGGCAAACGCCGCTGAAAGAAGAGTCATGGCCTCAGTCAAGCAACTCATGAGCACCCTTCACATGGACGTTGAGCTGTTCAGCGCCGACGACATTGCCGACGCTGTGCGGCTGATCATTCGCGTCGAAGAGATGTCTGCCGGGGAGCGGGACACCATCCGCGCGGCGTTCACCAAAGGCCCTATCTCCGATGGCGATGTGCCCAGCAAGTCGTCCCGGGATCAGCTCGTGAAGGATGGCTTCATCGCAAAGGTGGTTGCTTTCGGCCAAGAAGGCTACAACGCCTGCACCTACCGAGGTGCGCAAGCCTATCGCCTGATCCAGGCTGGAGCTTGATGCCATGAACCTCAAAGGCCTCGTTCAATCCGTCAAGGGCTGGCTCGGCAAGCCGCTGGCCACGCCCGAGTCCGATCCCAACGGCTTCTTCGGCAGCCTGGCTGTGCTGCCCAACCCAGACCCCATCCTGCGGGCTATGGGCAAGGCCGACCTGGTCTACGCGTCGATCATGGCTGATGCCCACGTCGTGGGTGACATCCGCTCTATCCGAGGCGAGTTCCGCTCGTTCGAATACCGCGTCATCACCGGCCAGGCCGACAACCCCAAGGCCGAAGCCGCCCGTGAGCTGTGCGAGGCGTTCCTCGCTGCCGTGCGCCCCAACGCGATCACAGCCGACTGGCTCGAGGTCATGTGGCAGATGGCAACCGCCGTACTCACCGGCTACCGCGTGCACGAGCCCGTGTGGGAGGTCTACAGCAGCACCAATCCCATCCTCAACGGCAAGCTGCTGCCCACCGCGCTGTTCGACCGACCCAACCGCCGCTATCGGTTCGACGCCCACGGCAACACCCTGCTCATCTCGCGCGGCTACCTGATGGGCCAACCCATCGAGCCCTACCAGGCCATCGTCAGCCGGCACATGGCCACGGTCGAGAACCCCTACGGCCAGGCCTTGCTCAGCAGCTGCTTCTGGCCGTGGACGTTCAAGACCGGCGGCTGGCGTTGGTTCGTGAAGTACTGCGAGAAGCACGGCATGCCGTGGCCCATCGCGCGCTACCCGCAGGGCACGCAAGACAGCGACATCGACCGCTTGGCAGAAGCCCTGGAGAACATGCTCGAAAGCGGCTATGCCGTCGTGCAAGAGGGCACGGGCGTCGAGCTGCTCGTGCCCAACTCCACCGGGTCCATGCTCCCGCAGGAAAACCTGATCGACCGCTGCAATCGCGAGATGTCCAAGGCCCTCACCAGCCAGGCGATGACCTCCGAGCTGCAGGGCGTCGGCTCACGCGCCGCGAACGAAGTCGCAGCCAAGCGCCAAAGCACCGTCAACGACGCCGACCGCGACATCGCAGCCGAGTCCATGAGCGAGCTGTTCTCGTTCATCACCCTGTTCAACTTCGGCCCCGACGTGCCCGCGCCGAAGATCGAGTTCTTCAAGCAGGAGAAGGCCGGAAAGGACCGTGCCGAGACCTACGACCTGGCCCGCAAGATGGGCGCCCGCCCCAGCAAGAAGGCCATGCTCGAAGAGCTCGGCATCCCTGCGGCCGAGGAAGACGACGACGCGCTGCTTCCCGATTCGAAGCCGGTTCAAAGCCAGCTCCCACCTGGTGTGAAGCCCGTTCAAACGCCACCTGCAGACGGCGCCGTGCAGTTCAGCGCCGAGCAGCTCGATGCGCTGGCCGGCTGGACCTTCGCCAAGTCCATCGGCCTCACAGAACAAGAGGCCGTCGAGCTGGCCGCCGCCGCGGCCGACGTCGAGATCGAGCGCGCCGTGTTCAAACCCGTCTACCAGATGCTCGTGCAGTACGAGCGCGACGGCAAGACGCTCGCGCAGTTCCGCGATGACCTGGGCGACCTCGTCGGCGGCCTCGACGACGCCGGCCTGCGCGAGGTCATCGAGCGCGCATTGCAGTTCGGCATGTTGCGCGGTGCAGCCACCGACGCCGACTGAAAGGACTCGCCATGTGGATCTTCACGACCGAGGCCTGGGCGCTCTTCTTCCGCGTGGGCTATCTGATCTTCGTCGGCCTGGCCACCGTCGCCGGGTTCATGTTCATTGCTGGCCTGCTGATCGAAGCCGCCTATCGGCTGGTCAGCAAGTACTACGGCCTGGCCGCCCTTCTCGAAGCGTCTCGTGAACTGCAACGCCAAGGCAAGGCGCCCAAGTTCAAACGGTTCTTCAACTGGACCGACAAGCATCCGCTGTAACCCCGCCCCAGTGGCATCACTCCCGAAAGAGCACCATGAGCCAGCCCATCCTCAAGCAAGTCGTTCACTACTTCCCCGCGCCGTCGGACCCATCGCTGGGGCATCTGGAAGCTCCGGTCATTGCCCTGATCGACCACATCTGGTCAGACACCTGCGTGAACCTGTGCATCGATGATCCCCGACTGCCTGAGGAGGCTGTGTGCCTCCGCACCTCCGTGCTGTTTGGTTCCACCAGCGGCTGCAACTACAACTACTGCTATCCGTCGCCCATCGACCGCAGCGCAGATCGAGTGCTTGAATCCGACGAAGCAATCGAAGCCGAGGTCAAGGCCAAAGGTCTCGACGTCGCTCCGCGAATCACCAAGGATCACATCGACGGTCTGATGGGCCGGGTGCACTACCACTTCGAGATCCCGCCGGGCACCACCAGTACCTTCTGCCACGCGTTCCTCGACGGCAAATTCCTTCTCGCAACCGGGTACTCGGCCTGCGTATCAGCCGAGAACTTCAACGCTGCCACCGGCACCAAGATCGCTCGTGGCAAGGCTGAACAGGCGGCGCGCGACAAGCTGTGGGAGCTCGAAGGCTACGCACTCTTCCGCGAGCTGGCCGCGGCCACTGCCGATGAGCCCAAGGCCGAGCCGGTCCAGCACACCGAAGACCCCGACCACGGGGAGGCCTGAGCCATGGACTACCGCGATACCGACGACGATTGCCCGAGCTGCGGCGCTTCCGCCAAGGACCGGCTGAAAAACAAGCCAAACGAGGCGCAAGGTCTTGAGACCTGTCCCTACTGCATGGCAGAGAAGTGCTGCATGTGCGACATGGGTGACGACGTCGAATGCCCGAGCTGCTCTGAGGAGGTCTGAGCCATGGCCCGCTTCGTCCTCAATTTCAAAGCGCAGTTCGCGCGCGCCATCCAGGCCGGCACAAAGCGTCAGACGATTCGCAAGAACCGGGCGGATGGCAAGCGGCCCCAGCCAGGAGATGTGGCCGTCTGCTACACCGGCCTTCGCACGCGCCAGGCCAAGCACCTGCTGGACGGTCAGATCACGCGCTGCCGCTCAGTGCGCATCGAGATCCTCCACCAAGGCGAGCTGATAATCGACGGCGAACGCCTCTCGGCCGAAGCCCGCACCGAGTTCGCGCACGCCGACGGCTTCCCGAGCTGGCCCGCCATGCTCGACTTCTTCCGCGGCCAGTGCAGCTCGGCCACCTTCGACGGCTTCTGCGTCGAGTGGGAGGTGTGACCATGCAACGCCTCACTCCACAGCAGATCGCTGCCATCACTGAAGAGCTCAACAAGGCCCGGTGTCTGGAACGTGTTTCGCCCGGCAACATCGAGCTGACGAAGCGCCTCGTCAAGGTCATCGAAGGCGCAGGGCAGGAAACGGCAGAGGTGCCGAACACCGCCCAAGGGCTGCTGTGCGCGGCCGTGGACACAGCATTTGATCGCTTCCAGGTGAGCGACGTTCTGTCAGCTATCACCGGCATCTTCGTCGGCGTCACTGTTGAGCTGGTTCGCCAGAAGAATGGAGACGCGTCCGGCGAGATCAAGATCGACGGCCGGGATCAGCGCGACATCACCATCCACGCGAAGAAGGGCTGACATGGCAGACGTGCAAGGCTTCGGCGTCAAGGCTCAAGGCGCGATCGACTTCCTCAAGGGCAAGCTGCCCGAGCGCTCGCTCGCCTGGGACGATCTCGCCGGGCCCGTGCATGCCAAGGTCTTTGCCGTGGCCGGCGCCACCAACATCGACCTCGTGAGCCAGCTGCACCAGGCGATCACCAGCGCCGTCGAAAACGGCACCACGATCACCGAGTTTCGCAAGCAGTTCGACCAGGCCGTGGCGCGAAGCGGCTGGGCCTACAACGGCAAGCGAGGCTGGCGCACACAGGTGATCTTCGACGCCAACCTGCGCAGCGCTCACATGGCCGGCCGCTGGACCCAGATGTGGTCCAACCGCGCCAACCGTCCCTTCCTGCAATACCGCACCGCTGGCGACGCCCGCGTGCGCCCACAGCACCGCCAGTGGAACGGCATCGTGCGTGCCATCACCGACGCGTTCTGGGCCACGTTCTACCCACCCAACGGCTGGGGCTGCCGCTGCACCGTGCGTGCCCTCAGCCAGGCCGAGGTCGAGGCCAAGGGCCTGACCGTGGCCACCGAGCCGTTCCCGGTTAAAACCCGGACAGTTGAGAAGGACGGCGAGGTCGTTGACATCGTGCCAGTCGGCGTCGACCCTGGTTGGGATCACAGCGTTGGCGTGGCATGGGTGGCGCCCGAGGTGGCGCTTGGCCGCAAGCTGCTCTCGCTGCCGCCCAGCCTGCGCGATCGCATGGTCGACAAGGCCATTTCCCCGGCATTTCAAGAGGCGCTTTCAGCACGTTGGAAGGCATTTCGAAGCGCCGTCAAAGAGGGTTCTCAGCCTGGCGCGGCGCAGATCGTCGGGTTCCTGGACGGCGCTGCGACCTCTGCCCTCGCCGAGCAGGCCGGCACCAGCGTCCAGTCCACCGCCATCGCGGTGCCGGCCAAGCCGGCCGGCTCGCTGGAATGGCCCGACGAGCTGCTTGATCGCCTGCCGGTCCATGTGCGCAACTACCAAGCCGTGCTGTGGGACACCGAGGCCCGTGGCCTGGTGATCGTCCCCGGCGACACCGGCCGCTCGCTGAAGCGCGGCAGGGTCGGCACCGTGGCCATCCGTGCGGCAACCGCTGGCCCGGCCAAGGGCGCGCTGGAGGTCACATCGGTCGGTCAGGCTCGACCCGCCGATCTGGCCGCCCCGCGATTTACCGTGCTGGTCGGCCGCCTGCCCAAGTGAACATTTTTCGGGCGCCCGCCGCCCAAATGCAGCCCGGCCGATGGGCATTTTTCTGGCGGATTGTGGACAACTGCACCGCCCAAAGCAGATCAAAATAAACGTCCGCGCCGATTGACGCTCCGGTGGACCTAAGTTGTTGATTCAGCGTGGGTTTCCGGGGCCCAACCCGGTCATCCCCGGTGGATCAATCTAAACGGTCCCCCCCTCGTCACCGGCGTGCATCCGGACGATCGGCGCCTGCGCGAGCACACCCGGCGGCGTCTGGGCACGGCGCAGGCTGGCCACCACCGCCTCGGCGTCCACGTCGGTCCCGTCATGGAAGCGCGCTCTGGGGCGCAGGCTGAACTGCCAGCGCAACCCGTCGCCGCTGACCCGCCACGTGGCGGCCAGCCCCGGCAGCGGCCGGCCGGCGTCGTCCGCCTCCAGCAGGCTTTCCAGCACCTCGAAGCGCTGGAACAGGTTGCCCGTGGCCGCAGGATGCAGCCCGCCGATTTCCCAGGGGCCGACCACCTGCAGCACCGGGTCGGCCTCGTGGGCGTGAGCCGGCGCATGCCGCAGGGCGTGGCCGCCCGCCAGCATCCAGGCTCCGGCACCCGCCAGGGCCTGTCGACGCGAGACCGTCATGTCAGAAGCGCACCTGTGCGCCCACGGTCACCGCACGCGGCGAGCCGGGGGTCACCCACAGATCGGAATAGGAGCTGGTGTAGTAGGTCTTGTCAAACACGTTGTCGATGTCGAGCGTGAGCTTCACATTCGGCGTCAGTTGCACATGCCCCACCACCTTGGCCACCGTGTAGGACGGCAGCCGGAAGGCCGGGGCGGTGTCGGTCTGGGTGCGCGCCTTGCCCAGTCGGTCCGACACGTGGGTGAACCCACCGCCGAGACTGTAGCGCTGTCCACCGGACATCACGCCCTCGAAGACCGCGAGCACGCTGCCGGTCAGCCGGGGGACGTTCAGCAGCGTCTCGCCCACCTTCAGCAGGTTGTCGCGCGTGACCTCGACCTCGTTGTAGGCCAGCGCCCCGCTCACGCGCCAGTGGCGGCTGAGCTGCCCGGATACGTCGAGCTCGGCTCCGCGGCTGCGCACCTCGCCGGCCGAGACGAAGAAGCTGCCTGAGGTATCCGTCGGATCGGCCGTCTTCACATTGCGCTTGCGGATGTCGAACAGCGCGGCGGTGGCGCCCAGCTTGCGGTCCGAGCGCTCCCACTTGGTGCCCAGCTCGTAGGCCGTCCCGCGCTCGGGTGTCAGCATCTGGCCCTGCTGGCTGGTGCCGTCATTCGGGCGGAAACTGCGCCCCGTGTTGGCGTAGACCGTCCAGTTGGCATCGGGCAGCCAGCTCACGCCGGCCCGGTGCGACCACGCCTGCGAGCGCTGCGCAGCGTGCGGCACGGCGGCGGTGCTGCGGCGGTCGTGCGTGGACTGGCCCGCGTCGTCCAGCCGCAGGCCCAGCATCACACGCCATTGCGGCGCCACCGTCCAGACGTCCTGGGCGTACAGCGCCCTGCCATGGCGGCGCTGGACGCGGTCGGTGAAGGGCAACGGAACAGGCTGCGCCTGGCCATACACGGGGTTGTAGATGTCGATGGCATAGGGGTTGCCTGCCGTCGGGTTGAAGCGGCGCTGGACCTCCTCGAAGCGGAAGCGGTAGGTCTCGACACCGAACACGGACTCGTGTGCCTGTCCGGCGACCTGCCAGCGGCCCAGCAACTCGGCCTGCAGCCCGAGGTCCTGCTGCTCCCAGTCGCGCTCGCGGCGCTGCCGGCGCATCAGGCCGTCACTCTGCAGCAGACGGGCCTCGGACGAGGCGCCCTCGAGGTCGGTGTGGCGCGCCGAGGTGGCCACGCGGGTGCGCCAGTCGGCATTCCACTCGTGCTCGACCGACCACTGGTGGGTCTGGTCGCGCAGCGCCACATCGCCATCGGCGGGTTCGCCCAGAAAGCGGCTGCGCGGCACAGCCCCCAGGCGGAAACGGCCGTCGGCCTGTCGCACGGCGGGCACGCCGCGGTCGAACGGCGACTGCTGCTGCAGGAACTCGCCCACATAGCGCACCGTCGTCAGGGGGGCGACCTTCCAGGTCAGCGCCGGCGCGACCACCTGCCGCTTGCTGCCCACATGGTCGCGAAAACCGTCCCGCTGTTCGTGCGCCAGGTTGAGCCGGTAGGCCAGGGTGTCGCTCAGGGGGCCAGTGCTGTCCAGCGCCACACGGCGCAGGTTCTGGGTGCCGAAGTAGGTCTCGAGCGCATGACCGGCCTGCCAGCGCGGGGCCTTGGAGACGATGTTGAGCACGCCGCCCGGCTCGCTCGAGCCGTACAGCGCAGCGGCCGGCCCTTTGAGGAACTCCACGCGCTCCACGGCCGCCAGGTCGCGCGACACGTTGAGGCCGCGGTTGCCGCCGAAGCCATTGAGCAGCACGCCCAGGCCCGTGCTTTCGTCACCGGGCAGGCCACGGATGGCGATGTTGTCGACGAAACCCCCGATGTTGTTCTGGCGCGAGATGCCCCCCACATGGTCCAGCACCTCGTCCAGCCGCGTGGCCCCCAGGTCGTCCACCGCCTGACGGGTGAGCACCCGCACCGATTGCGGCAGCTCGCGAAGCGGCGCCTCGGTGCGGGCGCCTTCGGCCCCGGCGGCGTGGTAAGCGCCCGAACTGCTGCGGCCCACGACGGTCACCGAGGGCAGCTGAGCCTCGGGTTCGGGCGCCCCGGTGGTCTGTGCACCCGACCACGCCGGGCCCAGGGCCAGCAAGGCGGCCCCCACGGTGGCACGGGGGCGGAAGAAGGGGGAGGCGGCAGCAGTCGAACGGGGAACGCGGACGGAAGGCATCACATCGGGCACGTGAACAGGATGCGCTGATGATATCGCTTTATCATGATCACAACGTGGCAGCCGTGCGAAAATCCCGGGGGCCCCCTTGCTTCGCCGTGCCCCGCCGTGTCCATGGAACGCTCCACCCGCCAGAGAACCGCCATCCGCCAGGTGATCGAAGCCGCGGGGCGGCCGCTGTCCACGCAGGAAATCCTGGACGCCTCGCAGGTGAGCGTGCCGGGGCTGGGCATCGCCACGGTCTACCGCAACATCAAGGCCCTGCTCGAGGCCGGGGAGATCGACCTGGTGACACTGCCGGGTGAGAACCCGCGCTATGAACAGGCACACCAGAAGCACCACCACCACTTCCAGTGCACCCGCTGCCAGCGGGTGTTCGATGTGTTCAGCTGCCCGGGCAGCTTCAAGGGCATGGCACCACCCGGGTTCGAGGTGGAGCGCCACGAGCTGACACTGTACGGACGCTGCCCGGACTGCGCCTGAGCCGGTGCGCGGTTCCGGCCACACCGCACAACTCCACCCGGATCGTGCGCGATATCGGGGTTTCGGCAGCCCGTGAACGCCCGACAATGGATGCCTCACGTTTTGCAGTACCCAACCGGGTGACGCGCCCCCGTCGCCCGGGCCCACCATGGCCATCCTCTCCCCCTGTGCGGCGCCGAGCGCGCCCGCCCGAGGCGCGCCCGCGCTCGACGGCTTTGCCCGCTTCGTCTGCCGCCAGCTGAAGGTTTCGCTGGCGGCCGTGTCGCTCGCGCAGGGCGACAGGCAGCGCCTTGTCAGCCTGGTGTCGGCGGGCGAGGGGCCGGTGACCGCCCTGTCCACGCTCGACTTCCCTGCCCGGCCTGCACCGGTGGCCATGGCCAGCCTGCAGGCCGAGCCCGCGCTGGCATCGGCCTGGCAGGCCGCGGCGGGGGCCGAGCTGCAGGCCTGCGCGAGCGTGCCCCTGCGGAGCACCGAAGGAGAGGTGATCGGCACGCTGTGGGCGCTGGCGCACACGCCACGCTCGTTCACCGACGACGACCTCGCCCTGCTGAGCGACCTCACGCCCCTGGTCGCGTCGGCCCTGCATGAGCCCGGGACCTCGGAGCAGGCACAGCTGAACGAACTGCATGCCGAGCTGCGTGCCTTGCTGGCCAACTCCTACGACGCCTACATCTGCATCGACGCCGCCGGCACGGTGGTGGAGTGGAACCGGCAGGCCGAGCTGACCTTCGGCTGGACAAGGGAGGAGGCCCTCGGCCGCCGGCTCGACGAGCTGGTGGTGCCGCCGGCCTTCCGCGGCCGCCATCGCCAGGGCATGGCCGACATGCATGAGGCCAGCATCGCCCGCGTGGTGGACCGCCGTCGCGAGCTGCCGGCCATGCGCCGGGATGGCACGGTGTTTCCGTGCGAGGTCACGGTCACGGCCCTGCAGTCGGCCCACCGGGGCACGCTGTACGCGGCGTTTCTGCACGACATCTCCGAGCGCCAGGACGCGCAGAAGCGCCTGGCCGAGTCCCGGCGCCACCTTGAGGACCTGTACGAGAACGCCCCCTGCGGCTATTACTCGCTGGATGCGGCGGGCACCTTCGTCGACATCAACCGCAAGGCTGCCGAGCTCTACGGCGACACGCGGGAGGCCTTGCTGGGCCGGCGCAGCCCGCGCGATTTCTTCACCGAGGACGGGCGGGCCCGCTTCGCCGAGGTCTACCCGCGCTTCATGCGCGAGGGCCACTTCGGCCCGGAAGAGTTCGACCTGATCGCCGCCGACGGTCAGGCCCGCCACGTCAGCGTGATGGCCACCGCCCTGTACGACGACGAGGGCCGTTTCCTGCGCAGCCGCACGGTCATCATCGACGTGACCGAACTGCACCGCACCCGCCTGGCGCTGCAGGCCGCCAACCGGCAGCAGCACCTGATGCTGGACAACGAGATGGTGGGCATCGTCAAGATCGCCTCGTTGCGCGTGACCTGGGCCAACCGCGCCTTCGAAAAGCTCTCGGGCTACGACCTCTCCGAGCTGCTCGGCAAGAACAGCGCCATGCTCTATGCCGATCCGACGGCGTTCGAACGGGTGTCAGCCGAGGCCCACCCGGTCGTGCATGCCGGCGGCATCTACCGGACGCAGGAGCAGATGCTGGCCCGTGACGGGCGGCGCCTGTGGGTGGACATGAGCGGCACGATGCTCACGCCCGAGCACAACGAGTCGGTGTGGATGATGCAGGACATCACCGCGATGAAGGCCTACCAGCAGAAGGTCGAAGAAATGGCCTTCCAGGATCCCCTGACGGGCCTGCCCAACCGCGCCCTCCTGCTGGACCGCCTGAAGCAGGCGATTGCCGGCACGGCACGCAATGGCAAACATGTGGCGGTGTGCTTCGGTGACCTCGACGGTTTCAAGGCGGTCAACGACCGTCACGGGCACGACGCAGGCGACCGCCTGCTGTGCGAGGTGGCCCGCCGGCTTCAGGGCGTGATCCGCGCCAACGACACCGCGGCCCGCCTGGGTGGCGACGAGTTCGTGCTGGTGCTCACCCAGCTGACCGCCCCGGACGAGGTCGAGCTGATTCTGGCGCGCGCGCGCCAGGCCGTGGCCCAGCCCGTCCGCCTGCCGGACGGCCATGAGGTCGCCGTGACCATCAGCTTCGGGGTCGCCTTGGCGCCGGATGTGGACACCGACGCCCACCGCCTGCTCGACACCGCCGACCGGGCGATGTACGTGGCCAAGCGGGCCTTCAAGAACCGCCTGGCCCTGCAGCAGGCTGGCGGCTGACGCGCCCGCTCAGCGCACTCAGCGCGGGCGGCGACGCGTCAGCGCGGCCACGACGGCCAGCCCGGCCAGCACCAGCGCGACAGAGGCCGGCTCGGGCACCGCGCTGGTCACCGAGAAGGTGCCCTGCAGCCCGGCTGCGGCGCCATAGCCCTGCCCCGCCAGCAGCGTGTCGCCTACCGCGGAATCCATCTGTGCGCGGCTGAAGGCCGACACGGTCAGCAGGTCGCCCACCCGCGCCTGAAAGCGCAGGCTCACAGCCTGGGTGACATCGAACCACGCACCCAGCACGTCCACGCCATCGATCGACACCTGCAGCCCGCTGGCGCCACCCCAACCCGGCGTCACCTGGGCGATGTCCGAGGTGGCAAAGGTGTGGGCCAGGCCTGCGAAATGCACATCGACCAGCGACCCTGCCGCCTCGCCCGCATCGCCGACGATGCGCCACTGCAGGCCAATCACCCCCACCTCGGCCGAGACCCCGGCACCGTCCGCCGCCAACGGGGCTGGGCCTTGGGCCGTCAGGCTGGCCGAGGTGTACGTCGTCACATGGGCCACGCCGTCCGGGCGGTTGCCCGCGAAGAGGCCACCATCCCAGCCCACCTCGGCACCGCCTTCGCCCACACTGGCCGGCAGGGTCGTCCATCCGGCCCCGGCGCGGCCCAGCTCCTGCGCCGACGACAGGTCGGTGAGGCTGTCACCCAGCACCAGGTCATGCATCTGGCCCCCCACGGTCGCCGAGGCGAGCACCAGGTCGAAGCCCTCTCCCAGTCCCACGAGCTGCAGGCGGGCGGCATGGGCTCCGGGCAGGCCCGCAGCGGTCAGCAGGCCTGCGGCCATCACGGTCATCACATTGCGCTTCATGTCGGTCTCCAGGAACGTTCAGGGCAGGCGCTTGATGCGGTTCTGAGCACCCGGGGCCACACCGGCCGGGTTGGCCTGCAGGTAGGCCTCGAAGGCGTCGGTGTCCACCGCGCCGCCGAGGCGCCCCTCGCCCTGCTGCAGCACGGCAAAGCCGTCGCCGCCGTCGGCCAGGAAGCTGTTGACCGTGACGCGGTAGCGCGAGGCCGGCTGCACCGGCGTGCCGTTCAGCGTGATGGCGCTGATGCGCGCGCCGCAGCTGCCGCTGGCAGACCAGCTGTAGCTGAAGCCGCGCGAGACCTGCAGGATGCGGTCCTGCGTCTGGCCATTGCAGCCGGCGAACTGGGTCTCGAGCAGCGTGCGGATCTGCGCGCCGTCCAGTGTCATCGTCACCAGCGAATTGCCGAAGGGCTGCACGGTGAAGGCATCGCCATAGGTCACGACGCCACCGGCGTTGTACGGCAGGTCGGCGCGGATGCCGCCCGGGTTCATGAAGGCCACCACCGCCTCGCCGAAACCGGCGTCGTCGGTTGCGTCCAGCTGCGCATCGGCGATCACATCACCCAGGGCCGATTCGCCCGCATCGTTGGCCGTGCGGCTGATGGCCGCGGTGATCACGCCGATCGGGCGCGCCTTGGGCACGGCGGCCAGCGCGTCGTAGTGCGCCACCAGGTCGGTCAGGTAGGCCGCCTCGGCCGTGGTCGTGCCGGTGGCGATGTTGGTGGCCGTGGTGGACACGACGTCGCGGGTGCGGGTGTCGATCACCAGGTCGATGTCGGTGAGGTTGCGACCATACTGACCCGACGAGGTCACGCGCACAGGCTTGCCCGCGCTGTTGGGCAGCAGGCAGTTGTAGGCCGCATGCGTGTGGCCGGACACGACCAGGTCGATGGCCGGGTCCAGGCGCTTGACGATGTCGACGATGGGCCCCGACACGCCGCTGCAGCCGTTGATACCGCCCGAGGCGAAGCCGCCTTCGTGGATCAGCACGACGATGGCCTCGATGCCTTCGGCCTTCAGCTTGGGCACGAGCGCGTTGACGGTGTCGGCCTCGTCGTCGAAGCGCAGCCCGGCCACGCCCGCGGGCGACACGATGGTGGGCGTGGCCTCCAGCGTCATGCCGACAAAGGCCACCTTGTGACCCAGGAAGCGCTTGACGCCATAGCCGGGGAACACGGTCTTGCCCGTGGTGGTGTCGACCACGTTGGCCGACAGGAAGTCGAAGCGGGCCCCGGCGAACTCGCCATCGGCACGCAGGTCCTGCGGCAGGCCCTTGCCGGAGTACGGGTCGGTCGGGTGGTTGCCGCCCTGCTTGAGGCGCAGCAGCTCGGCCTTGCCTTCGTCGAACTCGTGGTTGCCCGTGGCATTGAAGTCGATGCCGATGCGGTTCATGGCCTCGATGGTGGGCTCGTCCTTGAACAGCGCCGAGGTCAGCGGGCTGGCGCCCACCATGTCGCCGGCCGACACCACCGCGTTCAGCGGGTTCTTCGCGCGCAGTTCGTCGATGCGCGTGGCCATGCGGGCAACGCCCGGGTTGCTCGACGAGCCTTCGCCGCCCTTGATGTAGCCGTGGAAGTCGTTGAAGCCGATCACCTTGACCGTGATCGTCGTGCCGATCTTCGAAGTCTGGGCGGCCTGCAGCAGGCGCGCCCGCTCGGCGACGCTGAGACGGCCATCCCGCATCAGCCCGAAGGTCACGTTCGAGACATGCGTGAGGAAGCCGGCCTGGCTGCCCCATTGCACTTCGTCCTGGATGAGGTCGTCGATGCTGCAGCCGGAGGGCAGCAAGCGGTTGGGCACGCCCGAGTCGGTGCTGCCGAGCACCACGGTGGGCGAGGGATCGGCGGGCGAGCAGGACTGGGCGAACGCAGCGGGCGCGAGCAGGGCTGCGGCCGCCGCAGCGGCGATCAGGGTGGTGCGCATGAAGGGCTTCCTTGGCAAAGCGGGAACAGCGAGAACGGGATCGGATCGGCTGCACAGCCTAGAGAGCGGGCATGACGCGCCTGCATGCCCCCCGAACGCACGGCATGGTCTGAAAGGACCATGCGCCTGTCTGCCACGGAGTCGGTGCAGAATGGGCCAGAACGCACGTTGTCCCAACACGCCAGGAGGACCCCCGGACGATGACGCTCATCCTTTTCATTGCAGGGCTGGTGGCCCTGGTGGTCGGAGCAACCCTGCTGGTGCGAGGGGCTTCGCTGCTGGCCTTGCGACTGGGCCTGTCGCCGCTGGTCGTCGGCCTGACGGTGGTGGCCTTCGGCACCAGCGCCCCTGAGATGGCGGTGTCCACCGGCGCGGTGCTGTCGGGCCAGGGCGGGCTGGCGGTCGGCAACGCGGTGGGCAGCAACATTTTCAACGTGCTGTTCATCCTGGGCCTGGCCGCCCTGATCACGCCGCTGGCCGTGCACCGGCAGGTCATCCGCCAGGAGGCGCCCATCATGATCGGCGGCGCGGTGCTGCTCATCGTGCTGGGGCTTGACGGCGTGCTGGGTCTGTTCGACGGCGCCCTGCTGCTGGGCCTGCTGCTCGCGTACACCGTGTTCCTCGTGCGCCAGTCGCGTGCAGAGTCCGCCACGACCGGCCCGGACGAGTTCGCCGACAACCTGCCTCCCGTGCAGCCCGGCCGCTGGGATGCCCGGCTGCCGGCCCAGCTCGTCCTCATCGTCGCCGGGCTGACGCTGCTCGTGCTCGGGTCCGACTGGCTGGTCCAGGCCGCCGTCGCCGTGGCGCGCGCGCTCGGCCTGTCCGAAGTGGTCATTGGCCTGACGATCGTTGCCGCCGGCACCTCCCTGCCCGAAGTGGCCGCCTCGGTCATGGCCAGCATCAAGGGCGAGCGGGACATCGCGGTGGGCAACGTGGTCGGCAGCTGCGTCTTCAACCTGTTCGGGGTGGTCGGCCTGGGCGCCGTGGTGGCCGGCATCGGCTCGCCGCAGGGGCTGTCGCTGCCGCCGAACGTCGCCCAGTTCGACCTGTGGGTGATGCTCGCCACGCTGGTGGCCTGCGTGCCGGTGTTCGTCACCGGACGCGAGATCGCGCGCTGGGAGGGGGCCCTGTTCCTGGCCTATTACGTTGCCTACGTGGCCTACCTCGTGATGGCGGCACAGCGCCACGCCGGACTGGACGCCTTCGGTGACGCCATGCTGGGCTTTGTCGTGCCCTTGACCATCGTCACCCTCGGTGTGACGCTGCTGCGCCGGGAGGCCACCTGAGCATGGGACAGGCCTCCCACCACCCCGACGCCCCCACCCTGGGCCTGATGGCCCGGGCCGCCTTCACCGCCTTGCCGCTGGCGGCGCTGCTCGCCGTGCTCTCGTTGCTGCTGCACACAGCGTTGCCCCTGGCCGGCAGCCTGGACTGGGTGCCGGCGCTCGGCATCCGGCTGGCCTGGCGCATCGACGGCCTCGCGGCCCTGATGCTGCTGATGGTCACGGGCGTGGGCACGGCGGTGTTCGTGTACGCCGGCGGCTACATGGCCGGCCATCCGGGGCAGCGGCGGCTGTACGTGCTGCTGACGCTGTTCATGCTGGCCATGATCGGCTGCGTGACGGCCGACGACCTGTTCAGCCTCTTCCTGTTCTGGGAGGCCACCAGTGTGCTGTCCTTCCTGCTGGTGGGCTTCGACCACACGCAGACCGGCAGCCGCAAGTCGGCGCAGCAGGCCCTGCTCGTGACGGGCACGGGCGGCCTGGCCCTGCTGGCTGGCCTGATCCTGCTGAGCCAGGCCGTGGGCACCACTTCGATCGGCACGCTGGTGGAGCGCCTGCCGGCCACGCCGGCCTCGCCCGTGCTGACGGCGGGGGTGCTGCTCGTGCTGGCCGGGGCCTTCACCAAGAGCGCGCAGTTCCCCTTCCACTTCTGGCTGCCCAACGCCATGGCCGCGCCCACGCCGGTGTCGGCCTACCTGCACTCGGCGACCATGGTGAAGCTGGGCGTCTACCTGATGGCGCGGCTGGACGCGGGGCTCGACACCTGGCCGATGTGGCAGGTTCTGCTGCAGGGGGCGGGTTCCATCACGGCAGCGTGGGCCATGGTCCTGGCGCTGCGCGAACGCGACCTCAAACGCATCCTCGCGTGGTCCACGGTGGCCACGCTGGGCACGCTGGTCGCGCTGGTCGGCATGCCCGGCGAAGGCGCTGCGGTGGCCGTGGGCGCCCTGTTGCTGGCGCATGCGCTGTACAAGGCGCCGCTGTTCTTTGTGGCGGGCAACATCGACCACGCGACCGGCACGCGCCTGATCGACCGGCTCGGCCACCTGCGCCGCGCCATGCCGTGGACCGCCCTCTGTGCCGCGCTGGCCGGCATGTCGATGGCAGGCATCCCGCTGTCCTTCGGCTACGTGGTCAAGGCGCTGATCGCGAACGCCAAGGCCAGCGGTGACGTGCTGCCCTTCGTGCCGCTGGCCAACACCGTGTTCTCGGCGATTGCGGTCGCCGTGGCCGGCGTCGCGGCCGTGCGGGTGTTCTGGCACGAGGCCAGCGAGAGACCTCCCGACACCGGCCTCGACACATCGCCCGACGCGCCAGGGAGGCTGGACGGCGGCCCGGCGCTGGTCCTCCCGCCCCTGGCACTGGCCCTGTGCGGCGTCGTGCTGGGCCTGTTCCCGATGTGGGCCCAGCCCATGCTCCAGGCCGCCGGCGTGGCGATGACGCCAGGCGACGAGCCGGTGCTGGCCCAGCTCGCCGAGGTCCTCGGGCCCGAGTTGTCGTCTTTTGCGGTCACCTTCGGCCTGGGCGCCACGGTGTTCCTGCTGTGGGAACCCCTGAACCGCGTGGTGGCCGCCGGCTCGGCGCGGCTGGCGGTGTTCGGTTTCGCGGCGCACTACGAGCGTTCGCTGGGCTGGATTCCCCGCATCGCCGCCGTGACCACGCGCACGCTGCAGCACGGGCGCTCGCCCGGCTACATGTTCCTGGCGGCGGCCGCGGCCGTGGTGGCGGTGGGGCTGCCGCTCCTGGCCAGCCTGCCCGACCTGTCCTGGCCCGCATGGTCGGCGCCTTCGGTGGGCGTGTCCGGCGCCGTGCTGCTGATGACCCTCGGTTGTCTGGCTGCGGCCTCGCTGCGGCAGCGCCTGGTGCTGCTGCTGGGCACGGGCCTCGTCGGCTATGGCAGTGCCGTGCTCTTCCTGTTTGCCGGCGCCCCGGACGTGGCTTTCACCCAGGTGGTGGTGGAAACCGTGTTCGTCATCGTCGTGGCCGCCGTGCTGCTGGCCCTGCAGCGTCAGGGCAAGGCCGACAGCGTGGCCGAGCCGGCATGGCGCCCGCTGGCCCTGGTGCTGTCGCTGACGTTTGCCACCGTGCTCACCGCGTTGATGCTGCTCACGGTGGCCACACCGTTCGACGACACGGTGTCGCGCTGGTTCGGCGCCGAGAGCGTGCCGGCCGCACATGGCCGCAACGTGGTCAACGTCATCCTGGTGGACTTCCGCGCGCTCGACACGCTGGGCGAGATCACGGTGGTCATGCTGTCCTTGCTCGCCGCCATCCCGCTGCTGCGGGCCAGCCGCTCATCACGTGAGCCAGGAGACACGCCATGAAGCGCCAACCGCTCATCCTCGAGGTCGTGGCCCGGCCGCTGTATGCCGTCATCCTCGCCGCATCGGTGTTCGTGCTGCTGCGCGGCCACAACGAGCCCGGCGGCGGCTTCATCGGTGGCCTGCTGGCCGTGACCGCGACGGTGCTGTGGGCCCTGGCCCATGGGCCCGACGCGGCCACGCAGCGGCTGCCCCTGCGTTCGCCCGTGCGCCTGGCGGCGCTGGGCGTGCTGACGGGCCTCGTGTCGGGCCTGCCGGCATGGGCGCTGGGCCAGCCCTACCTCACGCACCAGTGGGGCGCCTTGCCGCTGGGTTTCACCGACGTGCCGGTGTCCACCGTGCTGGTCTTCGACCTGGGGGTGTACCTGGCAGTCTGGGGCGCGCTCGGAGGCTATGCCGTGGCGCTGCTCAATCAGGATGCGAAGGAGAAGGCACCATGATCTGGGCCGTGGCGTTCGGACTGTGGATCACCCTGGCGACCGGGCTCTACCTGGCCCTGTCGCGCGACGTGCTGCGCTGCGTGGTCGGCCTGGCCCTGCTGGGCAGCGCCATCAACCTGCTGTTGCTCGCTGCGGGCCGGCTCGGGCCCGAGCGGCCCGCCATCATCGAAGTCGGTCAGCAGGTCCTGCAGGAGGCTGCCAACCCCCTGCCGCAGGCACTCGTGCTCACGGCCATCGTCATCGGCTTTGCGCTGATGTGCTTCGCCCTGGTGCTGGTCATGCAGCTGGTCCGCCGTGTGGGCACCGACGACGCCCTGGCGCTGCGGCTGACCGAGCCGCCGGCCACCGATCCGGTCAAGCCCCCGCTGTCCACCGACGGGGGGACCCGCGCATGAGCGTGCTGGTGACCGCCCCGGTGCTGATCCCGCTGGCGACCGCGGCCCTGACGGCCTTCACGGGCGAGCGCCCCAGGCTGCAGCAGGGCCTGAGTGCAGCCGGTGCCCTCGCCTTCCTGGCGGCCGCGCTCTGGCTGGTGGCGCAGGTGGCCGAGACCGGCTCGGTCGGCGTGCACTTCGGCAACTGGCCCGCCCCGTACGGCATCGCCTTCGAGCTCGACAGGCTGTCGGGCGCGCTGGTGCTGGTGACAGCGCTGATGGGGGTGGCCGTGCTGCTGTTCATGGCGAGTGAAGCCGACCCCACGCCGACGCACCCGCTGCTGCTGCCCCTGGTGCACGGCACACTGGCCGGCGTGGCCGGGGCCTTCAGCACCGCCGACCTGTTCAACCTGTACGTGTGGTTCGAGGTGATGTTGATCTGCGCGCTGGGCCTGATCGCGCTGGGCGGGCGACGCGACCAGCTCGACGCGGCCTTCAAGTACCTGGGGCTGAACCTGTTCGGCACGCTGCTGCTGCTGGCCGCCGTGGGCCTGCTGTATGCCGCGACCGGCCACCTCAACTACCAGGCGCTCGCCACGGCCGCACGGGCCGTGGACCCTGCGTTGCTGCACGCCCTGTTGGCCGCGCTCGCTGTGGCGCTGCTGCTCAAGTCGGCGGCCTTCCCGCTGTACGCCTGGTTGCCGGCGTCCTACCCGACCCTGCCCACGCCGGTGCTGGCCCTGTTCGCCGGGCTGCTGACCAAGGTGGGCGTCTATGCGGTGCTGCGCACGCTGGGCGATGTGTTCATGCCGGCCGGCGCCAACTGGTCGGAAGCCCTGGGCTGGGTCGCAGCGGCCACCATGGTCGCCGGCGTGCTGGGCGCGGCGTACCACTGGGACATCCGCCGCATCCTCGCCTTCCACATCATCAGCCAGATCGGCTACATCCTGCTGGCCGTGGCGCTCGGCGGGGCCGACGGCCACGCCGCTGCGCTGTTCTATACGGTGCACCACATCATCGTGAAGGCCAACCTCTTCCTGATTGCCGGCATGATCGCGGCGCTGGCGGGCAGCCACGATCTGCGGCTCATCGGGGGGCTGGCGCAGGCGCGACCGGCACTGGCGCTGCTGTTTGCCGTGCCGGCACTGTCGCTGGTGGGCGTGCCGCCCTTGTCCGGCTTCTGGGCCAAGCTGCTGGTGCTGCAGGCGGCTTTCGAGCAAGGACGGTATCTCTGGGGTGCCGTGGCGCTGCTGGTGAGCGTGTTGACGCTGTACTCGATGATGAAGATCTGGCTCGAAGCCTTCTGGAAGCCCCATCCCCAGGCCGGCGTCGACGGGGCGTGGCAGCCCCGTCAGGCCGCCCTGGGCCCGGCCTGGATGGCCACAGTCGGGCTGGCCGCCATCACGCTGGCCATCGGCCTGGCACCGCACACCCTCATCGCGTTCGCCCAGGAGGCGGCCGCCACACTGGGCCGGCGATGACGGGGCCCACACGAGAAGGAGGTTGACTGCATGAACAGGCTCACCGCCGCCATCGCCCTGCCCCGGCGCTTCACCGCGGCCATGGTCACCTCCGGCTTGCAGACGGTCGGCACCATCGCGCGCCACGGGCTGGCCATCGGCGCCCCGCCGCCGGCAGCCTTTGTGCGCATCGACTTCGCGCCCATGAACGCCCAGGGCGCGGCGCTGCTCGGCTGCATGATTTCGCTCACGCCGGGCACGACCGTGGTCGACATCGACCTGCCCCGGCGGCAGATGGTGCTACACATGCTCGACACGCGCGACGCGGACGCGGCCGTGGAGACCATCCGACGCCGCTTCGAGCCCCCGCTGCTGGCCTGGTTCGGGGTGGCGGCATGAACGCGCTGTCCTCCGGCACGATGCTGACGGTCGCCATCGCACTGCTGACGGCCCTGGCCCTGCTCGCCACGCTGATTGCCTCGGTGCGCATCGTGCGCGGGCCCTGTCATGCCGACCGCGTGGTGGCGCTCGACATCTTCCTGGCCGCCGCCGTGGCGCTGTGCGTGGCCGCCTCGCTGGCCACGGCACGCACGGTGTTCCTCGACGTGGGCATGGGCCTGGCCCTGGTCGGCTTCGTGGGCACGGCAGGCTGGGCCCGGCTCATCGAGCGGTCGGCACCCCACGACACACAGGAGCCACGGCCATGATGCTCCTGCTTCTGGGCTGTGTGCTGCTGGCCGCCGGCGCCGTGCTGCTGGTGATCGCCGCATGGGGCGTGATCGTGTTGCCCGATGCGCTGGCGCGGCAGCACGCCGCGACCAAGGCCGGCACCCTGGCCCTGGCCCTGGTGTGCACGGGCGCCATGCTGATCGCCCAGGATGGCGCCTGGACCTGGCGCCTGCTGCTCACCGTCGGCTTCCTGCTCGCGACGCTGCCCGTGTCATCGCACCTGCTGGCCCGGGCGGCCGTGCGCGAGGCCAGTCTGGACGAGGCGGTGGACAGCGCCGCGACCGCCGCGCCGATCGCCACGCGGGACCCGGCCCCCTGATCGCCGCGGGCATGCGGGTTGCCCGGCTCCCGCATGTTCATGCAATGGTGCCTGGTCATCGGTGTGCTGCTGGTGGTCATCGGGCTCACCGACACGCTGAGGCGCAAACTGCCCGTCGGCACCTCGGCCATCTACCTGCTGTGCGGCTACCTGCTCGGTCCACAGGCCTTTGCCTTCATCGATCTGGAACTGGTTCGCGACGCCGGGTTGCTGGAGGTGCTGACCGAGATCGCCGTGCTCATCTCGCTCTTTGCGGTGGGCCTGCGCCTGCGCGCGCCCTTGAAGGATGGCCTGTGGCGTGCCCCGGTGCGCATGGCCACCCTGGCGATGCTGGTGACAGTCGGGCTCGTCACCGCGCTCGGCATGGGCTTGGGCCTGTCGCTGGGCAGCGCCGTGCTGATGGCCGCCGTGCTGGCCCCCACCGATCCGGTGCTGGCCTCCGACGTGCAAGTGGCGCACCCCCGAGACCGTGACGGGCTGCGCTTCAGCCTGACCGGCGAAGGCGGGCTCAACGACGGCGCGGCGTTTCCGATGGTGATGCTGGCGCTGGGCCTGATGGGCTTGCATGACCTGGGGGCCTGGGGCCTGCGCTGGGTTGCGGTGGACCTCGTGTGGGCGACGACCGGGGGCCTGGGCCTGGGCTGGCTCACCGGCCTGCTCTTCAGTCGCGTCGTTGTCCACCTGCGGCGCGAGCAATCCCAGGCTTTCGGCATGGAAAGCTTCTTCACGCTCGGCCTGATCGCCCTGACCTACGGCCTGGCACTGCTGTTGCACACCTACGGCTTTCTGGCGGTGTTCGCGGCCGGCCTGGCCGTGCGCCAGTTCGAACGGACCGACAGCGACGACCGCCAGCCTGGCACAGCAGGCGACCGGGTCAGGGCGCCCGACGACGGCGTCGAGGACCTGGGGCCCTCGGCCGAGGCCAGCCCGACGATGGCCTCGGCCTACATGGCCAAGGAGGTGCTCGATTTCACGCTCGACCTGGAAAAAATTGCCGAGCTGACGGTGATGCTGATCATCGGCAGCCTGCTGTCCCTCGCCACATTCAATGCCTTCAGCCTGGCGGTGGCCTTCGGGCTGGTCTTCGTGATCAGGCCGGTGGCCATCTACCTGACCACCTTGCGCTCTTCGCTCACCACAGCGCAACGGCGCTTTGCGGCCTGGTTCGGCGTGCGGGGCGTGGGCTCGATGTACTACCTGATGTTCGCGGTGACGCACGGTGCCATCACGGGGGAGCTGACCGCCGTGGCCCACGCCGTGCTGGCCACCATCGCCCTGTCGGTGCTGCTGCACGGGTCGACAGCGACGCCGGCCATGCGCGCGTACCAGAAGGCACTGGCGCGACGCCGATGACGCGACGCCCGGACACGACGCCCTCAGCGTTGACAGGGTCGGCATCGCCCTGGACACTGGGCGTCGCGTTCGGGCTGGCGTTCACCGCCCGTGGGGCGGGGTGCGACGCTGCCGGCCATGGCCACACAGGCTCACTCCGTGAGCCTCAACCCCATTTACCACCACCTCGGCAGGAGCAAGCACCATGAGCTACATCGACGGCTTCGTCATCCCCGTGCCCTCCGGCGGTCGCGAGCGTTACCGCGCCGCCGCGCAGCAGTTCCTCGAGAAGTTCAAGCACCTGGGCGCGATCCGCCAGGTGGAGTGCTGGGGCGACGACGTCCCCGACGGCAAGGTCACCGACTTCAAGCGCGCGGTGGACGCCAAACCGGACGAGACGGTGGTGTTCGCGTGGATCGAGTGGCCGTCGAAAGAGGTGCGCGACGCCGCCAACAAGAAGATGATGGAAGACCCCGAGATGGAAAAGATGGACATGCCTTTTGACGGCAAGCGCATGATCTTCGGCGGCTTCATGTCGATCTTCGACACCGCCGAGCACAAGGGCTGAAGAACGTTCAGCCGGGGCGCGGCCGGATCCACTGCCGCAGCGTGTCCAGCAGACGCGCCGGATGGATCGGCTTGGTCACGTGGTCGTTCATGCCGGCCTGCAAGCAGGCTTCGCGGTCGGCGTCCAAGGCGTTGGCCGTCATCGCGATGATCGGCAGACCGGCTCGCTGACCACTCGCGCGGATGCGGCGCGTCGCCTCCAGCCCGTCCATGCCGGGCATCTGCATGTCCATCAGGACCAGGTCGTAGTCGCGGGCCAGCACCTTCTCCACGGCCTGCTGACCGTCGCAGGCCAGATCGACCGTCACGCCAGCCCCCTCCAGCAAGGCTCTGGCGACTTCCTGGTTCAGTTCGCTGTCCTCCACCAGCAAGACCGACGCGCCGACCAGAGAGGGTGCCTCCTCGGCCACCCCGGCCTCCTCGACTTCAGCCGGCGCCTGTCGTGGCTGGGTCGTGGCGTTGTGCAGGTCGGCGCGCAGCGCTTGCGCCACCGGGTCCGCTTGCTCCCCCTTGCCCAGCCGGACGGTGAACCAGAACGTGCTGCCCACACCCGGCGTGCTCTCGACCCCCACCTCGCCGCCCATGCGCGTGGCCAGTTGTCGGGTGATGGCCAGGCCCAGCCCGGTTCCCCCGTACTGGCGCGTGGTGGAGCTGTCGGCCTGCTGGAAACGCTCGAACAGGCGGGCCGACTGGGCCGGCGTCAGCCCGATGCCCGTGTCCCGGACGGAGAAGTACAGCACCACCTCGCGGTCGGTCTCTTCGCGCATCTGCGCCCGGATCTCGACCTCGCCGCGGGCGGTGAACTTCACCGCATTGTTCGCATAGTTGAGCAGCATCTGGCCCAGCCGCAACGGATCGCCCACGAGCCGTTCAGGGATGCGGGGGTCGATGTGGGTGATGAGTTCCAGCCCCTTGTCGGACGCCTTGTCGGCGATCAGCGCAGTGGCGTCGTCCAGCACCTGTCGGAAGCCGAACTCGATGTGCTCGACCGCCAACTCGCCGGCCTCGATCTTCGAATAGTCGAGGATGTCGTTGAGCAGCCCCAGCAGATGCTGGCTCGCCGTCTGGATCTTCTGCACGTACGCGCGCTGATGCGCCCCGATGTCCGTCCTGAGCAGCAGGTGGGACATGCCCATGATGGCGTTCATGGGCGTGCGGATCTCGTGGCTCATGTTGGCCAGAAAGGTGCTCTTCGCCTGGCTCGCGTTCTCGGCGGTGCGCGTGGCCCGGGCCAGTTCGGCGGTGCGCTGCTCGACCAGGGTTTCCAACTGCTGCTGGTGTCGTCGCAGCGCGTGCTCGGCCCGCTTGCGGCGCTGGTTCTGGTAGACCAGCGCGAGCAGCAGCGCAGTCAGCAACACGATGATCGCCGTGGACGCCATGACGAAGGGCCGGTACTCGCTCCACAGCGTGTGCGGGCGATTCAGGAACACCGTGTCCGGCGGCAAACGGGTGGGATCGCCTCGCCAGCGCTGCACCTGAGCCCAGTCGAACACCGGCTGGGGCGGCACGGACAGCACCGGCGCGCCGGGCTCAGGCAGCGGCGCACCACGCAGCAGGTCGGCCCCGATTTCGCCCACCCGCCGCCCCACGGCCTCCGTGACCCGCACCGAGCCGCCGACCAGGCCGGTCGCGATGTGGGCGTCGTACAGCGCGAGCACCGGCGCGTTGCTCCGCTTGGCCACGTCTGCGGCCACTGCCACCGGCACGAAGGAACGTCCGCTCCGATCCTGAAAGTAGGCTGCCAGCACGACCAGGGTGTCCGGCGGCAGCGTGGCCACCCGCTCCAGCATGGCTTCATGGGTGAGTGACGCGGTGTCCTCGACCTCGGCGCGATGGCCCTGCGCCGCCACCGCCTGCGCCACCTCGGTGGGCAGCGCAGCCTGAGGGCGCCCCACGCCCGCCACCACGACCACCCGGCGAGTGCGCGGGAACAGCGTCAGACCCAGGCGCACCGTGCCGGCCACGTCATACTGGTCGCTCACCTGCACGATCCGATGCGGCGCCCCACGCCACCGCGCGGGCGGCGCCCCCACAAACGTGACCAGCACAGGCAAACCGGGGGGCAGCAACCCGTAACCGGCGTCAGCCAGAAAGTCCAATGCGGCCTGGTTCTGCGCGACGATCAGCCCGATGTGCTTGCCCGCGTACTTCTGCTGCAGCAGCGCGGCCACCGCCGGCGACGGATCCGGGGTGCTGAAGCGTCCCAGGTCGAGGTGCTCGATGTAGATGTCGGTCTGCCTGACACCCCGCTCTCGCAGCACCGCCACGGCGCCGCGAATCAGCGCCTCGGGAACCGGCAAGCCGTATTGCAGGCCCGAAAGGATGAGCACTGCGGGCGAAGACCGGGTTGCCGCATCCCCCATTAAGGATGCGGCCACAGGCTGCCCCCATGCGCACCCGCTGACCAGCAAGAGCAGGACGGCGCAGCGCCGAAGCCAGCAAGCGCCGAACGAGAAACCTCTGAGGATGGGGAGAGCCGGCATCTGGAACCATGTCGATCGATGGAACCCCGCCGGGACGCGTGGCGATCGTCAGGGCGGGTCGTGCGCTACATCCGCGTGCTCAACCATCCCTTGTAACAGAAATCGGGGGTACGCCGCTGCGGGTTTGCAGGGAAGCACGCCGGGGCGTCAAGCGCACCGCCCTCGTGGCTAACCCTATTGAGGATTCCACTGGTATGTTTGCACGCCGCATTCTTGAACCATATCAAGATGCCGGTCCTGATCTCGCCCCCCGACCTGCCCAAGTGGGTGCCCGGCCGCATCCTGTCTGCGAGCGATGGACTCGGGTGGAAGGACGTTTCGCACCGTTCCTACCGGTACACCGGTCTGGACGTGCCGATTCCTCCGATCGACCACGTCATGATCGTCCGCTACCGGTCGGGTCAGACGCCAATGGAGCGCTGCCTGGACGGCAAGTGGAGCAAGGCCGCCTGTGAACCGGGCGTCTTCTCATTGTTGACACACTGCGAGCCGTCACATTGGCATTGGACGCAATGCATCGACGTCTCTCACACCTATCTGTCAGAAGCGCTCATGTGCCGGGTGGCGTCAGACGTCATGGATCGGCCGGTCGCAGCGGTACGCCTCCGTGACCTGCTCAGCGCACAGGACCCGATCGTCACGAGCATCGCCGATGCAATCACGCTCGAGGCCCAACAGCAGGGATTGGGTGGCGCGCTGTACGCAGAGGCATTGGCCATGCAACTCACCGTGCACCTGCTGCGTTGCTATGCCGCCGTGACCTACAAGGACAGCCTCGGGTCAGGTGCGCTCTCGCCCGGCCGCTTGCGCCGGCTCGACGAGTACATCGAGGCGCACCTGCAGGAGAACATCACCATCGAGCAATTGGCCAAGGTGGCAGAGCTCGGTGTGTGGACCTTCACCAAACACTTCAAGTCGACCACCGGGCGCTCGGCCCATGCGTATGTGATGGACCGACGCGTCGAACGCGCCCGCCGCCTGCTGTCTCAAGGGCAGATGGCGATCAAGGAAATTGCGTTTGTTTGCGGCTTTGCGGATCAGGCGCACATGACGCGCGTTTTCCGTACCCGGCTGGGCGTCACCCCGGCACGACTGAAGAAGTGCGACTAGCCGGTTCACCGTCCGGTACAAGAAATCGCCCGAAATCGACAAGACCCGCGCAGCGGGCGTCTCCAAGATTCGTTCACGGTAGCGCACCACCTCTTGAGGCAGCGATACCGAATTCGCCGGCCAGCCATGCCGGTCCACATGAACGTCAAAGGAGACAAGATGGGCACCCTCACTTCGGAAAAGGCCGGGCAAGGCCAGTCGGAATCCGCCGTTGCAAGCTACGACGCGGTCGTCATCGGAGCCGGCGTGGCCGGCCTGTATCAACTGCACCGCCTTCGCGAAATGGGCCTGTCGGTGCGGGCGTATGACACCGCTTCCGGCGTGGGAGGCACCTGGTACTGGAACCGCTACCCCGGCGCGCGCTTCGACTCCCAGGCCGAGATCTACCAGTACTGGTTCTCGGAGGAACTGTACAAGTCGTGGCAACCGTCAGAGCGGTTTCCGGCACAACCGGAAACGGAGCGCTGGCTCAACCATGTCGCCGACAAGCTCGACTTGAAGAAGGACATCCAGTTCAACACGCGTATTGCTTCGGCCCACTACGATGAAGCAAGCCAACGCTGGCACATCACCACCGACCAGGGCGAGAAGGTCGATGCACAGTTCCTGATCGCCTGTTGCGGCATGTTGTCCGCGCCCCTGACAAACCGCTTCCAGGGGCAGGCCGACTTCAAGGGCGAGATCTATCACACGGGCCTGTGGCCCAAGACGCCCGTCGACTTCAAGGGCAAGCGTGTGGCGGTGGTGGGCACGGGCGCGACGGGCATCCAGGTCATCCAGACCATCGCGCCCGAGGTGGGTTCGATGAAGGTTTTCGTGCGCACGCCGCAGTACGTGCTCCCGATGAAGAACCCCAAGTACAGCGCCGACGACTGGGCCAAGTGGGGCGCGCAGTTCCACCAGCTCAAGAAGCGGGTGCGCGAAACCTTTGCCGGTTTCGACTACGACTTCGAAGCCGGTCCGTGGGCCGACAAGACCCCTGAAGAGCGCACGGCCATTCTGGAGAAGTTCTGGAACGACGGCTCTCTGGCGCTGTGGCTGGCGTCCTTCTCCGAGATGTTCTTCGACGAACAGGTGAGCGAAGAAGTGTCGGAATTCGTTCGCGCCAAGTTGCGCGCTCGACTCCAGCACCGCCCGGATCTGTGCAAGCTGCTGATCCCGACCGACTACGGGTTCGGCACCCACCGCGTGCCGCTGGAAAACAAGTACCTGGAGGTGTACCTCCAGCCCAACGTCGAGGCGGTGGACTGCCGAGAGACCCCGATCGAACGCATCGTGCCCGAAGGCATCCAGACGGCCGACGGCAAGGTGCACGAGGTCGACATCATCGTGCTGGCCGTGGGCTTTGATGCGGGCTCCGGTGCGCTCAGCCGCATCGACATCCGCGGCCGCGGTGGCCGCTCGCTGAAGGAGCAGTGGTCACAGGAAATCCGCACCGCCATGGGCCTTCAAGTGCATGGCTACCCCAACCTGTTCACCACGGGCGCGCCGCTCGCCCCCTCTGCCGCGCTGTGCAACATGCCCACCTGCCTGCAGCAGCAGGTGGACTGGATCAGCGACTTCATTGCCCACGTGCGCAGGCAAGGCAAGACCGTCGTCGAAGCGACCAAGGAATTCGAGGATGCCTGGGTACAGCACCACGATGAGACTGCGGCCAAAACGCTCGTGGTCAAGACCGACTCCTGGTACATGGGCTCGAACGTCGAGGGCAAGCCACGTCGCCTGGTGTCGTACATCGGTGGGGCAGGCACCTACCACGCGAAGTGCGATGAACTGGCACGCACGGGCTATCCCGGCTTCGACATCCGCTGAAACGCCCACGCACACGCACACGCACACGCACACGCACACGGAGACAAGCATGAACACCTACTACACGCAAGAAAACCACGGCCCCTTTCAGCTGATCGACATCGGGCGACTGGAACTCGAAGAGGGCGGCGTGCTGTCGCACTGCGAGTTGGCCGTGGCCACCCATGGCCAGCTCAACGCGGCCAAGGACAACGCCATCCTGGTCCCCACGTGGTACTCGGGCACCAGCAAGATCATGGAGCAGGTCTACATCGGGCCCGGGCGCGCGCTGGACCCAAGCCGGTACTTCATCGTCGTGGTCAACCAGATTGGCAACGGCTTGTCTGTCTCACCGCACAACACCACCGGTGACCAGGGCGGGCCGAACTTTCCGAAGGTGCGCATCGGCGACGATGTGCGTGCCCAGCACCGCCTGTTGACGGAGCACTTCGGCATACGGCGCCTGGCGCTGGTTGTCGGCGGCTCCATGGGCGCCCAGCAGACCTACGAATGGGCCGTGCGCTACCCCGACATGGTGGAACGCGCCGCCCCCATCGCCGGCACGGCCTGCAACACCGAGCACGACTTTCTCTTCGCAGAAACACTGGTCGAGGCCATCACCACCGACCCGGGCTTCCAGGAAGGCCGCTATCAATCGCCGGCCGATGTCGCAGCCGGCCTCAAGCGCCATGCCAAGCTCTGGACCGTGATGGGGTGGAGCACCGAGTTCTTTCGGTGTGGACGCCATCGGGTGCTGGGCTTCGAGTCCGTGCAGGCCTTCGTGGACGGCTTCATGACCGGCTACTTCGGCCCCATGGACCCGAACAACCTGCTGTGCATGGCGTGGAAGTGGCAGCGCGGCGACATCAGCCGGCACACCGACGGGGACAAGGCTGCGGCGCTGGGACGCATCCGCGCAAGAACCTGTGTCATGCCCATCGCGACCGACATGTTCTTCCCTCCGTCCGACTGCCAGGCCGAGCAGAAGTTGATCCCGAACAGCGCGTTCAGGCCGATCGACAGCCTGGATGGGCATCTCGCCCTGTTCGGCACAGACGCGGATGCGATCGGGCAGATCGACTTCCATCTGAAGGCGTTGCTGGCAGAGCCGGCGCCCCACCTCGGTTGAAGCCGCGGGGCAGAAGACGGCGGATGTCCCTGCCCGGCGGCGAGAACGACACAAGATCGTTGGCCTTCGGCAGGGACCCGCTGGATTTGCTTCCCACTGGGACGCCAGCCCTCGCCACGAAGTTCGCTACATTGGCAGCCAGTTCGACCTCTTGTGCTGCCACCCCATGCTCCACCGCCTCACCCTCCCCGTCACCGCCTTCCAGCAGAACTGCTCGCTGATCTGGTGCAGCGACACAAACGAAGCCGCCCTCATCGATCCGGGCGGCGACATCCCGGTGCTGATGCAGGCCGTTGAATCGCGCGGGCTCAAGCTGGTGGCGCTGTGGCTCACGCACGCCCACATCGACCACGCTGGGGCCACCGGCACGCTGGCGCGCGAACACGATCTCCCGATCGTTGGCCCCCACCCGGGCGACCAGTTCTGGATCGACGGGCTGCCGCAGCAGAGCAGCATGTTCGGCTTTCCGAAGGCCGAGCCCTTTGCGCCCACGCGCTGGCTGCACGAGGGCGACACGGTGCAACTGGGCGGGCACACGCTGCAGGTGCTGCATTGCCCCGGCCACACGCCGGGCCACGTGGTGTTCTACTCGCCGGAACTGAAGCACGCCTTCGTGGGCGACGTGCTGTTTGCCGGCAGCATCGGCCGCACCGACTTTCCGGGCGGCAACCATGCCGAGCTGATTGCGGCCATCAAGGGCAAGCTGCTGCCGCTGGGCGACGACGTGACCTTCACGCCGGGCCATGGCCCCGAGAGCACGCTCGGGGAAGAACGGCGCCACAACCCCTATCTGTGAGCCGTGGCGCCCACCTGATCACTTCGTGACGGCCAGCTGGCTTTCCATCACGCCGGCCTGGCCTTGCGCATCGCTCACCTGCTGCAGCTTGTTGCGGGCGTACATGACGCCCATCTTCACTTCCTGCCAGATGTAGTACAGCATGCCGGGCTTGGTCTCGAGCTCGAGCACCGAGGTGTTCTCGGCCTCTGACACGATGGTGTGCTTGCCCGGCTCGACCTGCTTGAACAGGTAGGTCTTGGCCTTGGTGGCACCCACGGGCTGGCCGTCGATGGACACGTCCATCTTCACGGCACCGCCCAGCAGTTCATTGCGGTAGATGTAGATGCCGGACTTGGCCGCGTCGGCCTTGAACGTCTTGGCAGCCTGGTCCTGCGGCGCGTCGGCCATTGGCACCGACGAACAGCCCGCCAGGGCAGACACCACGGCGAGCGACAGGAACAACTTCTTCAGCATGGGAGGCCTTTCCGATGAAGGTGAAGCGGCCGAAGGCGGCCCCTGCCCCCCTGACGGTCCGTTTCGTTTTGTAAAGAGATTCAGCGTAGCGATACAACCGGACCTCAGCAAGGGGGACCGCCCCGGTCGGGGGAGACCGCCGGACAGCCGCGTCGCGCCACGTCGACAGACCCTGCGTCTCGCTTTTTCGGTCACCTCTGCGCTCGATGTGACAGCCGGGTGTCGGCGCCGTGAAACCTGGCGCCCCCACCATGCAGCGGTGCACACATCCCGCCCAACTATTTCTGCGCGGGTGCCATTCAGCGTTCCGGGCGAACGCCGATACGACACGGGCGCCACCGCTCCCCGAGCGTCATCGTGGCGCCCCCCCACGGAGCCCCTCTCATGCAGTACCCCCTCTCCATCCGCGCCCGCCTGATCGCCCTCGGCCTGCTGGCCGTCGGTGCCCTTGTCCTCGTCGGCGGCCTGGGCAGCCTCTCGGTGTCCCAGCTCCGCGACCAGTTCGGCGCCTTCGCCGAACACGAGTTCATCACCCAGGGCCGGCTCACCACGCTGCGCATGGGCATGGGCGACATCCGCCGCTATGAAAAGGACGTGCTGCTCAGCATCGACGAAGTCGACAAGGCGCAGCAGTACCAGGAGAAATGGGCCAAGTCCGTCCGCGCCACACAAGCGGTGCTGCAGCAGTTGCAGGCCGGCGGCCAGTGCACCGACTGCCCGAAGATCGCCGCCCACCTCAAGGACTACGAGACCGCCGCAGCCGAGGTGATCCAGCGCACCATCAACGGCCAGATCGTCACGGCCCCCGACGCCAACCAGCAGATGGCCACGGCCAAGAAGGCCATGTACCAGGCCGAGCCCTTGCTGGACCAGCTGGCCACCCGGGTGCAGAAGGCCGCCGAGGACCGCACCGCCGACGTGCGTGCGCTGGCCACCACCCAGCTGGCCCTGACCGGCGGGCTGGCCCTGCTTGTGCTGGGCGTGCTGGTGCCGGCCCTGTGGGTCACGGTTCGCTCCATCCTTCAGCCGCTCGAGCAGGCCATCGCCATCGCCCACCGCGTGGCAGACGGCGACCTCTCTCAGCGCATTGCGGTGCAGGGCAGCCGCGAGGTGGCGGCCCTGCTGGGGGCACTGTCCAGCATGCAGGCCAGCCTGCGCGCCCTCGTGACCGATGTGCAGCAGGCCGCCGAGGCGATCGACACGGCCAGCGCCGAGGTCGCCCAGGGCAGCCAGGATCTGTCACAGCGCTCCGAACAGGCCGCAGCCGACCTTCAACAGACGGCCTCCGCCGTGGCCCAGCTCACCGAAGCCGTCAACGACTCCGAGCGCGCCGCCAGCGAAGTCGCCGGCCTGGCGCGGCAGTCGGCCCAGGCTGCGCACAAGGGCGGCGAGATCGTGTTCAGCGTGGTGACGAGCATGTCGCACATTGCGAAGGGCTCGGACCAGATCGCACAGATCACCGGCGTCATCGATGCCATCGCCTTCCAGACCAACCTGCTGGCCCTCAACGCGGCCGTGGAGGCGGCACGGGCCGGCGAGCAGGGCCGCGGCTTTGCGGTGGTGGCCGCCGAGGTGCGCCAGCTGGCTCAGCGCTCGGCCGAGGCCGCCCGCGAGATCAACAGCCTCGTGCGCAGCGCCACCGAACACGTGGGCTCCGGCGGGCAGCTGGCCCGCGACGCGGGCGCCGAGATGAAAGCCATCATCGCCACGATCGACCGCGTCTCGACCATGATGAGCGACATGAACCAACGTCTGACGGAGCAGGCTCAAGGGCTGAGCCTGCTCAACCGTTCTGTGGGCGACCTGGACGCCCTGACGCAGCAGAATGCGGCCCTCGTCGAAGAATCGGCTGCCTCGGCCGCTTCGCTGCGCGATCAGGCCCACGGCCTGCTGCGCACCGCTGGGCACTTCCGGGTTCAGTCCGTCTGACGCTCACTCGGCGCGGCCGATGCGAAAGCGCACCGGCCGGGCATCCAGCCCCTCGAGCACGTACGCCGTCCGCGCCCCGGCCACATGCTGCTGCCCGGTGACGAGGACGTGGTCTCGCGGGTCACCAGGGCGGGTCAGCCAGACCCGCCCCGCCAGCACCTGCAGCGCCTGCCCCCGGCTCAGCACCACCGTGCGCGCCTGGCCCGGCTGCAGCGTCCACACAGGGGCGGCCTTCCGTGAAACAGACGGCGCGGCCGTCACGGCGCGCCGCGACAGGGCGGCCAGCAAGCGGGGCAGAACGGGGTGCAGCAAGGCGATCATGGCGGGCTCCACAGCGTGATGTCGGGATGGCTTCATCGTGCGCCGCCACTGCACGGCGGTGCAGATGCAGAGCACGTCCTCCAGAGGCCATACAGCCCGCCGCCGCCCACGGCTGTGCTGGTCGGCCCACCCGACATCTGTACTGGTTTCTCACCACTTGCTCGGCACTGTGCTGGTTGTCCTGATCGCCATCTGTACTGGTCATGCGGCTGCAAATCCGTACAGAATGGTTTCACCATGCAGCCGCAAGCCGACACCCTGTACCTCAAGATCGCCGACGCGATGGCGCGGCAGATTCGCACCGGCACCCTCCCGCGCGGGGAACGCATCCCTTCGGTGCGCCTGCTCGCCGCGCAGCACGGTGTGTCGCAGTCCACCGTCGTGCAGGCCTACCGCACGCTCGAAGACGCCCGCCTGATCGAGGCACGGCCGCGCTCGGGCTACTTCGTGGCCGCACGGCCGCCGCAGTTGCCGGAACCGGACACCTCGCGGCCACCGAGGCGCTCGGTGCCGGTGGGCATCAGTGCGCTGGCGGCCAAGATCATGAGCCTGGCCCATGACCCGGACTTTGTCTCCTTCGGCGCCGCCTGCCCCGATGCCTCGCTGTTCGCACAGGAACGGGTGCGCCGGGCCGTGAGCCGCGCCACCCAGCGCCACCGCGCTACGCTGTGCCAGTACCCCATCGGCCCGGGCGACGAGTCCCTGCGTCGGGCCATCGCCCGGCATGCGCTGCGCATGGGCTGCCACATCGATGCGTCCGATGTCATCGTGACAGGCAGTTGTCTCGAGGCCATCAGCCTGTGCCTGCGCACCGTCACGAAGCCGGGCGATGTGGTCGCGCTCGAGTCCCCCACCTACTACGGCTTCCTCGAGATCCTTGAGCACCTGGGCCTGCGCGCCCTCGAGATCCCGACCCATCCCCGCACCGGGCTGTCGCTGGACGCGCTGCAGCTGGCGCTCGACACCCAGCCCGTGAAGGCCTTGCTTGCCGTGCCCACGCTGTCCAACCCGATCGGCGCCAGCATGCCGGTGTCCGAACGCAAGCGGCTCGCGCAGATGCTCGCCAAGCACAAGGTGCCCCTGATCGAGGACGTGCTGTACAACGACCTGTGCGAGGACGACGAACGCCGCCGTGCCGTGCAGTCGTTCGACGCCGCCGGCCAGGTGATGCTGTGCGGCTCGTTCAGCAAGACCGTGGCCCCCGGGCTGCGCCTGGGCTGGATCGCCGCGCCCGCATGGACGGACCGCCTGCAGCGCCTGAAGGCCGCCACCAGCGGCAGCGAGACCGTGGTGCTGCAGCGGGCGCTGGCCGACCTGCTGACCCAGCCGGGCATCGAAGCCAGCTACCGGCAGCTGCGCGGCGTGGTCGCCTCCCGCATGGACGAGGCCCGCCGTCTGATCTCGAAGCACTTTCCCCGGGGCACCCGCATGACGGCTCCGGCGGGCGGCTTCATCCTGTGGCTGGAACTGCCGGACAAGATCGACACACTGGCGTTGTTCCAGTCGTGCCTGGACGAGCGCATCTGCATCGCGCCGGGCAGCCTGTTTTCCGCCACCGGGCGCTTCCAGCACTGCCTGCGGCTGGGCTTGGGCGGGCACTGGGGCGAGCCGGAGCGGCGCGCACTGGCCCGCGTCGGGCAGGTGGCCCAGGAACTGGCCAGCGCGCGCGCCGAGGCCTGAACCCGGGCGGCCCGCTCAGTGGGCGTGGTGCGCGTGGTCCGGGTGGGCGTGGCCGGACCAGGCGACCGCCCCGAGGCGCACGTCGCCCCGCCCCCAGAAAGCGAACTGCATGTCGTCCGTGCCCGAGCCCATGCGCAGCGGGGCATCAAACCGGCGCGGCGGGCGCTCGGCCCGGTCGAACAGCGGCATCACCCGAGGCAGATTGGCCTGGATGTCCTGAATGCGCGACGTGCCCGAGGGGTGCGTCGACAGCCACTGCGGCGGAGCCCCCTTGGATGCGGCCCCCATCTTCTGCCACAGGCTGACCCCGGCACGCGGGTCGTAGCCGGCGCGGGCCGCCAGCTCCATGCCGATCAGATCGGCCTCGGACTCGTCCTCGCGGCTGAAACGCAAGGTCAGCAGCTGCCCGCCCATGTTGAGCAACGCGTCACCGGCGCTGCCCAGACCGAGCAGGCTGGAGATCAGGTTGGCGCCCATCTTGGTGGCCGCCGTCTTGCCCATGCGCTCACGGGCGTGCTCGCGCAGCGCGTGGGCGATTTCGTGCCCCATGATCATCGCCACCTCGTCGTCCGTCAGCTTCAGCTGCTCGAGGATGCCGGTGTAGAACGCGATCTTGCCCCCCGGCATGCAGAAAGCATTGAGCTCCTTGGACTGCAGCGCGATCACCTGCCACTTCCACTCGCGGGCGCGCTTGTTCCAGTCCAGGCTGTACGGCACCAGCCGCTGCGCGATCGCCCGCAGACGGACCACCTGGGGATGGTCGTCCGGCAGCAGCGCATTCTGCTGCCGGGCCTGGGCCACCATCTGGCCGTACTGTTGCGCCGCGGCGGCCTCGATGTCCTCGGCAGGCACGAAACGGGCGAACGCCGACTGCTTGCCCACGGCCGACCGCACCCCTTCCTGTGGCTGCCCCTGCGCCCATGCCGGAGCGCTGAAGCCCAGGGCGGCGGCCAGGCCGAGCGCGGCCAGCGCGGAGGGGCGGACACGGGAGCGAACAGAGTGGGTCATGGCTGGATGCAGATCGCTGGAAAACATCGCGGAAGAACGGCGGCCCCCATCAGATGGAGGCGCGTCCGGTATTGTCAAGCAGGTGTGCGACAGCGCACACGACCTTAACGCACGCCGGCCTTTTCCAGCATACGCCGCACCGCCGGCAGCAGCCCATACGCCGGGAAGGACAGCCAGAACGTCAGGAAGAAGAAGGCCGCATAGCCCATCTGCTCCACACCCAGGCCGCCCGCCCAGCCCGCCACCGCGCGCGAGAACGCGAAGATCGAGGACAGGATGGCGTACTCGGTCGTGGCGCGGGCCTTGCTGGTGATGCCCATCAGAAAGGCCATGAAGGCACCGGTGCCCAGGCCGCCGGTGAAGCTCTCCAGCGCGCTGGCCCCGTACACCGCGGCCTGGTGCGCCAGCGGGATCGCCTGCCCGGGCTCGGCATGCGGCACGAACCAGGCGGCCGCGGCATAGCCCAGGTTGGACAGCGCCTGCGCCAGCCCCAGCACCCACAGCCCCTTGAAGATGCCGGCGCGGTCGACATACCAGCCACCCACCAGCCCCCCGGCGATCGACAGTCCGAGCCCCACGTTGACGCTGACCAGGCCGATCTGCGCGGGCGTGAACCCGGCATCCACCCAGAAGGGCTTGACCATGAAGCCCATGGCCGCGTCGCCGAGCTTGAACAGCAGGATGAACAGCAGCACGGCCAGCATGCCCGGGCGCGCCAGCAATTCCACCCAGGCCCCGAACACCGGGCCATCGGCCAGTGCCTGGGCCCGTTCACCCCGGGCCGCCGTCACCATCAGGCCCGCCCCGGCGAACATCAGGCCCACCGGCACGGCGCCCTTGAACCACCAGGTGCCGCTGACGGCCTGCACGGCCGACCACTCCAGCGCCTTGGCCACCGGCCCGAGCACCGGCCACAACAGGCCGATGAGAACCAGCGCCAGCGCGGCCAGCCACAGCGGTTGCTCCCGCAACGTGGCCCATTCCCGCGCCGAAGCGCCGGCCTCGCGGGGTGGGCGGGGTGGCTGCGGCGGCGCCATCAGGAGGAGGGCGGCGTTGCCCATCATCAGCACCGCCCCCAGCAGGTAGGCCGCCGACCAGTTGGGCTGCCCCGCCGTGCCGGCCCAGCCCGCCACCACCAGCAGACCGCCCGCGGCCAGCATGCCGACCCGGTAGAAACCGATGCGCAGGCCGTTGGCCACCCCGAGCTGGTCCTTGCGCAGCAACTCGATGGTGTAGCCGTCGGTGGCGATGTCGTTGGTGGCCGACAGAAAAGTGAAGGCGGCCAGCAGCACCCAGGGCCAGGTCGCCCCCTGCCCGAGCGCGTCGGGCGACGCGGCCAGCGTGCCCAGCACCGCGGCCATCCCCAGGTTGGCGCCGGCAATCCAGACGCGGTGCCCGCGCCAGGCGTCCACCAGCGGGGCCCACAGGAATTTGACGGTCCACGCCAGGCCGAGCAGGCTCAACAACCCGATCTCGGCCGGGCCCACGCCGGCCTGCCTCATGTTGACCGGAAACAGGTCGTAAAAGACACCGAGCGGCAGACCTTCGGAGAAGTACAGCAGCGCCACCCAGAACATCAGGCGGCGGTGAACGGGCGGGGGGGCCGACACGGCCGGCGTGGAAGAGGGGGCTGACATGCGTGGATTGTAGGAACAGGGGCGATCGGACGCGCCCGGGCCGCCCGACGTAGCGGATTACCCGACGTTCGGGGGACTTTTCCTCAATTCGGGTTTCAGTTCGCGCCGGATCATGCCGATAGACCGAACGGGTGAAGCGCCTGCCTTCATGGACAGCTGTCGCCCGAGCAGGAGGCACAATGAACTTTCGCACCAAGATCTGGATGCTGCCGGTGAGCGCCGCGGCGGTGTTCCTCGTGGGCGTCGCCGTGAGCGTCGTGGTGGGTGACCGCACCTCGGCGGTCCTGGACCACCTCCACCAGGTGGACAACCCCCACATGAACCACATGGTGACCGTCGACCGTTCGACGGAACAGCTGCGGCTGACACTGCAGACCGCGGCCGCCGAGGGCGACGCAGAGAAGCTCAAGGAAGCAGAAGCCCTGGTAGGGGCAGCCCGCACGGCCCTGAGCGCCATGGGACAGCTGGCCGACAAGGCCGCCGTCGCCAAGGAGCTCGGCGGGGCCTTCGACGCCTACCAGGCGGCCGCCATCGGGGCCACCCGCGCCCTATTGACCAACCAGCCGCCGGGCGACATGGTCGGCCAGATGCAGTCCAGCCTGCTGGCCCTGCAGAAGGCCCTGGACAACCGCAAGACCGAAGCCCGCACCGCCATCGATGTGGCCCAGGCCAGCGCCAACAGCGGCGTGAAGACCGCGCTGTGGGTGTCGGTGGGCACTGGCATCATCGTCCTGGGTGTACTGGGCTTCATGTCGGCGGCCATCGTCAACTCCGTGTGGCGTGACCTGGGCGCCGAGCCCAGCGTGCTGCGCGACGCCGTGTCCCGCATCGCGGAAGGCGACCTGGATCTGAATCTGCACCAGGCGCCGGGTGACAAGAGCTCGCTCAATGCCTCGGTCGTCACCATGACACACCGGCTGCGCGACACCATCGGCGTGATCCGCCAGGCCACGGATTCCATCACCACGGCCTCGACCGAGATCGCCACGGGCAACCAGGACCTGTCGATGCGCACCGAGCAGACGGCGTCCAACCTGCAGCAGACCGCCAGCTCGATGGAGCAACTGACCGGCACCGTGCGCCAAAGCGCCGACTCCGCCCGCCAGGCCAACCAGCTGGCATCCGGCGCCGCCACCGCAGCGCAGCAGGGCGAGCACATCGTGTCGCAGGTGGTGGCCAACATGGCCGAGATCGACAACGCCAGCCGCAAGATCAACGACATCATCACCGTGATCGATGGCATCGCCTTCCAGACCAACATCCTGGCGCTGAACGCCGCGGTGGAAGCCGCCCGTGCCGGTGAGCAAGGCCGCGGCTTTGCCGTGGTGGCGGGCGAGGTTCGCACCCTGGCCCAGCGCAGCGCGCAGGCCGCCAAGGAAATCAAGACACTGATCAACGCCTCGAGCGAAAAGGTCGAGTCCGGCTCGCGCCTGGTGAAGGACGCCGGCAGCTCGATGAACGAGATCCTGACCAGCGTGCAGCGCGTGTCGGACATCATCGGCGAGATCAGCGCCGCATCCAGCGAGCAGAGCGAAGGCATCGGCCAGGTCAACCAGGCGGTCACGCAGCTTGACCAGATGACGCAGCAGAACGCGGCGCTGGTGGAAGAGTCGGCGGCCGCGGCAGAAAGCCTGAAGGACCAGGCCGGTCGCCTGGCGCAAGCGGTGGCCGCCTTCAAACTCAGCGGTGGCGGCACGCGCGGCTTCGGCGCATCGGGCACCACCGCCGCCAGCGTGACCCACACCGTGATCGCCAAGGCCCAGGCTGCCGCCCGCGAGCCCTCGACGACCAAGCCCGCACCGGCAGAGCCCACGCTCAAGCCGTTGGCCAGCGCCCCGGCCGCCCCAGCATCGGCCACCGCCGCACCGGCCAGCCGCCCTGCTGCGGCCAGCACCGGTGAGACCCCCGCCGCTGCGGCACCGGCCAAGCGCACTGCGCCCCCGCCCGCTGCGGACGAACCGGCCACCATCGCCGCCCGCCCCCCGGCCGACGACGACTGGGAAACCTTCTGACCCACGGGCCTTGACGGGCCTCGACGGCCCCTTCTTGCCCGCCCCCAAGCCGACCGTGCCCCCCGCCGGTCGGCTTGTCTGTTTCTGCGCTGTGACCGCCCGCGCGCTGTCGGCGCCGGTCAAGCCCGGGGCGGTGCCTTGCGTTACGCTCGGCTCACCGCGCCCCGTACCGAGAAGGCGCCCTCGACCCGCCCCACCATGAGCCCTGCACCGCGCTTTCCTGCCTCTGTGACGACCCGCGACGGCCTGCCCCTGGCAGCCCGGTCCTGGCCACTGCCCACCGACCAGCCCGCACGGGGGGTGGCCGTGCTGGTGCACGGCCTGGGTGAGCACGTGGGCCGCTACGCCCATGTGGCCGCGGCCCTGAACGCCCACGGCTGGCATGTCTTCGGCTGCGACCACCGCGGCCATGGTCACTCGCCCGGCCCGCGTGGCGCCCTGCAGGCCGACGACGACTTCCTGCACGACACCGCCGCCGTGGTGGACGCCGCGCGGGCGGCCTGCCCCGGGCTGCCGCTGCTGATGGTCGGACACAGCCTGGGCGGGGCGATCGCAGCGCGTTTCGTGGCCGCGCAGGTCTCGCCGCCCGAAGGGGCCCGCTGGGCGCGTCCGGTGGAGGCCCTGGTGCTGTCTTCCCCGGCGCTGCAAATCCCGATCAGCGCCGTGCAGAAGGGGCTGCTGGCCACCGTGGGCAAGCTGACGCCCGATGTGGCCGTGGGCAACGGCCTCAAGCCCGAGTGGATCTGCCACAACCCGGCCACCGTGGCCGCCTACCAGGCCGACCCGCTGGTGCACGACCGCGTCACCGGCCGCCTGACCCGCTTCCTGCTCGACGCAGGCGAGACCGTGCTGGCCCGCGCCCCGCAGTGGTCCGTGCCCACGCTCATCACCTGGGGCGGCGAGGACCGCTGCGTCCGCCCCGAAGGCTCGGCGGCCTTTGCCGCAGCGGCCCCCGCGGCGCAGGTCACGGCCGTGCCCTGGCCCCGCCTGTCGCACGAGGTGTTCAACGAGCGCGAGCAGGATCAGGTGCTGGCCGCCGTCACCGGCTGGCTGGACGGCGTTTTTAAGGGATGATGGCGGGTTTCCTCACCGCGACCCAGCCCGAACCGCCATGGCGCTCAAAGCCACCATCTACAAAGCCCAGATCAACCTGGCCGACATGGACCGCCACGTCTACGCCGACATCGGCGTGACGATCGCGCGCCACCCGTCCGAAACCGACGAACGCATGATGGTGCGCGTGCTGGCCCTGGCCCTGGGCTGGCCGGCCGACACCTCCGAAGGCACGATCGAGCTGGCCAAGGACATGTGGGAACCGGACGAACCGGCCCTGTGGCAGAAGAACTTCTCCGACGAGATCCTGCACTGGGTCGAGGTGGGCCAGCCCGACGACAAGCGCCTGATGAAGGCGGCCGGCCGGGCCCGTCGCGTGAGCGTGTGGGCCTTCCAGAACAGCACGCCGATCTGGTGGGACGGCATCGCCAGCAAGCTCACCCGAGCTCAGAACCTGACGGTGTGGCAGTTGCCCGCCGAGCAGAGCCAGGCCCTGGCCGCGCTGGCCCAGCGCAGCATGCAGCTGCAGGTCAGCGTGCAGGACGGCGCGATGTGGGTGAGCGATGGCACCACCTCTGTCGAGGTGACGCCGCAGCGCCTGATGGGGCGGGACTGAGCTCAGCCCATCCGGGGCGGGTCGTCGCGCAGCGCCCGACGCAGGATCTTGCCCACCGGGGTCTTGGGCAGCTCGGCGCGGAACTCGATGAGTTTGGGCCGCTTGTAGCCTGTCAGGTGCTGGGCGCAGTGGGCACGCACCTGCTCCTCGGTCAATGACGGATCGGCCTTGACCACCACCAGGCGCACGGCCTCGCCAGACTGGGCATCCGGCATGCCGACGGCCGCGCACTCGAGCACGCCCTCGAGCGAAGCCACCACGTCCTCCACCTCGTTGGGATAGACGTTGAAGCCGGACACCAGAATCATGTCCTTCTTGCGGTCGACGATCTTGACGTAGCCGCGCTCGTCCATGGTGGCGATGTCGCCCGTGCGGAAAAAGCCGTCGGCCGTCATCACCTTGGCCGTCTCCTCGGGGCGGTTCCAGTACCCCGCCATCACCTGCGGGCCCCGCACGGCCAGCTCGCCGGGCGTGCCCAGCGGCATTTCGCGGCCATCGTCATCCAGGATCGTGACCTCGGTGGAGGGCAGGGGCAGGCCGATGGTGCCGCTGAACGCGGTGCTCTGGACCGGGTTGCACGTGACCGACGGCGAGGTCTCGGACAGGCCGTAGCCCTCGGCCACCGGGCAGCCGGTCTTGTCCTTCCAGAGCTTGGCCGTGGCGTGCTGCACGGCCATGCCGCCACCCACGCTCAGCTTCAGGCCGCTCCAGTCCACCTTGCCGAAATCGGGGTGATGGGCCAAGGCGTTGAACAGCGTGTTGACCGCCGGAAAGCTGTGAAAGCGCCACTTCTGCAGCTCCTTCAACGTTGCAGGCAGGTCGCGCGGATTGGGGATCAGGATGTTGAGCGTGCCCATGCGCATGCCCAGCATCATGCAGACCGTGAAGCCGAAGATGTGATACAGCGGCAAGGCGCACACCGTGGCCACCTGTTCGCCCGGCGGGATCTGTTTGAGCATGGGGCCATTCCACGCCTCGGACTGCAGCAGGTTGGCGATGATGTTGCGGTGCAGGAGGGTGGCCCCCTTGCTGACACCCGTGGTCCCGCCGGTGTACTGCAGCACGGCCACATCATCGGGGCCCGGGTCGGCCTGACGGAAGGGCAGGCTGCGCCCCAGCTTGAGGGCCGCCTTGAACGACACCGCCGAAGGCAGGCTGTAGGCCGGCACCAGCTTCTTGACCTTGCGCACCACGTGGTTCACCAGGGCGCCCTTGAACCAGCCCAGCATGTCGCCCATGCTGGCCAGCACGATGTGCTGCACTGGCGTGTCCTTGAGCACCTGCTGCAGCGTGGTGGCGAAGTTCTCGAGGATGACGATGGCCTTGCTGCCCGAATCGCGCAACTGGTGCTGCAGTTCGCGCGGCGTGTACAGCGGGTTGACGTTGACCACCACATAGCCTGCGCGCAGGATGGCCGCCACAGCCACCGGGTACTGGGGGATGTTGGGCAGCATCACCGCCACACGGTCGCCCGGCTGCAAGCCCAGGCTCTGCAGGTAGCCCGCCATGGCCCGAGACGCCGTGTCGATGTCCGCAAACTGCCATCGCTGGCCCATGAAGCCGAACGCCGACAGGCGCACATGGCGCTGGAACCCCTCGTCCATCAAGGCCACCAGCGAACGGTAGGCCGACGTGTCCACCTCGTGCGGCACGCCGGGCGGATAGTGCCTGAGCCAGATCTTGTCCATCTCCGTGTCTCCTGCAGGCGCAGCCGGCCCGCGTTGGTCTGGGCAGACCATTCTTGCCAAGATTGCGCCCCCCATGTTCGGGGGATGGTCCCTATGGCGCAGCACGATCGTTCGGTCGCAGGAACGCCTTTGCGCGTGTCGCCAAAGCGCCCGCATGCAAAAAATTACCGCTTTGCACGCCAACTGTTCGCAGATTCGCCGCGGGGAGCGCCCCCCTAGCATTCGACCCACTGCCGCACCTCAAGACGGCAGCAGCCGCCTCGGGCTTTCCCCGCCAGGCGGGCCGGTGAACCCCGGGGTACCCCTCACCAGACCCTGATTGGTTCACAAGATGTTTTCGTGGTTCAGACAGATCAGCGTGGCCCACCGGCTGCGCGCCCTGGTGCTGGCTTCCGTGCTGAGCGTGCTTGGCGTGGCCTGCGCCCTGCTGTGGGTGTCCTACCGCCACCAGCTCGAAGACCGCCAGTGAGCGGTGCAACACACCGTGGAAGTGGCCCACGGCGTGCTCGAATGGGCCCACGAGGGCGAACGCGTCGGCCGTCTCACGCGGGCCGAGGCCCAGCGCCAGGCCCTGGCCGCACTCGATCGCCTGCGTTATGGCGGCTCGGAGTACTTCTGGGTGAACGACATGCACCCGCGGGTGGTGCACCACCCGATCAAGCCCGAATTGAATGGGCGTGATGCCAGCGACATGAAGGACCCGAACGGCCTGGCGCTGTTCAAAGCCTTCGTGCAGGTGGTTCGCCAGCACGGCAGCGGCTTTGTCCACTATCAGTGGCCCAGGCCGGGCGAGGAACACCCTGTCGACAAGGTGTCCTACGTCAAGGGCTTCGCCCCCTGGGGCTGGGTGGTCGGCTCGGGCCTGTACATCAACGACCTGCAACAGACCTTCCGGCTGCAGATGGCCGAGACGCTGGGAGGCGTCCTCCTGCTGGCCCTGGTACTGGCCGTGCTCGGGGAACGCACCGCCCGGGACCTGGCCCGTGGCGTGCGCGAGGCCGTGGCACGCGCAGAAGCCATTGCGCAGGGTGACATCGTCCAAGGGCAGGCGCCCCACCCCCTCGCTGCGGGCCAGGACGAGATCGCCCACCTGCTGCAGGCCATGCAGAGCATGAGCGCCGGACTGGATCAGACCGTGAGCCAGGTCAGGCAGGCCGTGGACCATGTGGCCCTGGCCAGCGCACAGATCGCGGCCGGCAACACCGACCTCAGTGCCCGCACCGAACAGGCGGCCGCCCGTCTGCAGCGCACCGCCACCTCGATGGAGGAGCTGACGAGCACGGTGCAGCACAACAGCAGCTCATCGGGCACGGCCCAGCATCAGGCTGCTGCAGCCACCGAACAGGCCGAGCGGGGCGGCGAGGTGGTCGCCGAGGTCGTGGCCACGATGGAGGCCATCCACACCAGTGCCCGCAAGGTCAGCGAGATCATCAGCGTGATCGACGGCATCGCCTTCCAGACGAACATCCTCGCCCTGAACGCCGCCGTCGAGGCCGCCCGCGCCGGCGAACAGGGTCGGGGGTTCGCCGTGGTGGCCGGTGAGGTGCGCACGCTGGCAAAGCGCAGCGCCCAGGCCGCCCGCGAAATCAAGAGCCTGATCCAGGCCTCGACCGAGCAGGTCGAGAACGGCGCCCGGCTGGTGCACGACGCGGGCGAGCGCATGCAGTCCATCGTGGGATCGGTGGCCAGCGTGAACCAGTTGATCCAGGAGATTGCGCACGCCACGCGCGAACAGGGTCAGGGCGTGAGCACGGTGCACGAGGCCGTGAGCGAGTTGGACCAGATGACGCAGCAGAACGCGGCACTGGTGGAGGAATCGGCCGCTGCGGCGGGCAGCCTGCACGAGCAGGCCCGCCACCTGGCCGAGGTGGTGGGACGCTTCAGGCTCAGTGGTCGCCCTGGCTGAAGCGTTCCGTCATCTGCAGCAAAAGCCGGCCAGCCTGTGCGGTGGCCGGCTTTTTTTCGTTCAGCGCAGCACGGCGGCGAAGGCCTCGGCCACGCGGTCGACGTTGTTCGCGTTCAGGCCGGCAGCGCACATGCGACCCGAGCGCAGCACGTACACGCCGTGCTCGGTGCGCAGGGCATCGGCCTGCTCGGGGCTCACGCCGGTGTAGCTGAACATGCCGCGCTGGTCGATGAAGTAGCGCACGTCACGGCCGGGCAACTGGGCCACCACGCCGTCATACAGCCGCTGGCGCATGACCTTGATGCGCTCGCGCATGGCGGTCAGCTCGTCGGCCCACAGCTGGCGCAGCGCGGGCGTCTGCAGCACGCGGGCCACGATCTGCGCGCCGTGCGTGGGCGGGCTGGAGTAGTTGCGGCGCACGGCCGACATCAGCTGGCCCAGCACCCGCTGCGCCTGGGCCTTGTCGGGGCAGACGACGCTGAGGCCGCCCACGCGCTCGCCGTACAGCGAGAAGCTCTTCGAGAAGGAGTTGGCCACGAAGAAGCTCACGCCCGCGTCCGCCAGCGCACGCAGCGCGAACGCGTCTTCGTCGATGCCGTCACCAAAGCCCTGGTAGGCGATGTCGAGGTAGGGCAGCAGGTTGCGGCGCTTGAGCACCTCGATCAGCTGCGTCCACTGCGCCGGGTTCAGGTCGACGCCGGTGGGGTTGTGGCAGCAGGCGTGCAGCAGCACGATGCTCTTGGCCGGCAGCGCGTCGATCGCCGTCAGCATGGCATCGAACTTCAGGCCCTTGGTGGCCGGGTCGTAGTATGGGTAGGTGTTGACCTGGAAACCCGCGCCTTCGAACATCGCGCGGTGGTTGTCCCAGGTCGGGTCGCTCACCCACACCTGCGAATCCGGGAAGTAGCGCTTGAGGAAGTCGCCGCCCACCTTCAGGCCGCCCGAGCCGCCCAGGGTCTGGATGGTGGCGATGCGGCCACTGCGCACCGCTTCATGGTCGGCACCGAACAGCAGGTGCTGCACGGCCTCGCGGTAGGCGGGGTGGCCCGTCATGGGCAGGTAAGGCTTGGGGCCGATGGCCGACAGCAGCGCCGACTCGGCCTCGCGCACGGCGTTCATCACCGGCAGGCGGCCTTCGTTGTCGAAGTAGATGCCGATGCTCAGGTTGATCTTGCCCGCGCGCGGGTCCTTCTGGAAATCTTCGTTGAGCGTGAGGATGGGGTCGCCGGGATAGGCGTCGACGTGCTGAAACATGCGGAAGGCTCCTGGTACGCGGACGGGCAGCGCCTGATGCGCCGCAACCTGCCATTATCGGCCGCAGCGCACCGGGCGTCACAGCTCAGTACAGCGCCGCGAAGCGCTCGACCTTGGGCGTGGGGCCGGCCACGATCAGGTGGTCGCCCGGTTTGATCTCGGTCTCGGCCTTGGCGTAGATGAAGTCCTGGTGGCGCCGCTTGATGCCCACGATGGTCACGCCATGGCGTTGCCGCACGTTCGATTGCGCCAGCGTCTTGCCGTGCGTCTCCATCGGCGAACGGGTCTTGGCAATCGCAAAGCCGTCGTCGAACTCGATGAAATCGATCATCTTGCCGGTGACGAGGTGGGCCACGCGCTCTCCCATGTCGGCTTCGGGATAGACCACGTGATGGGCGCCGACCCGCTCGGCGATGCGCCCGTGCCGCGGGTCGATGGCCTTGGCCCAGATGTCCTTGACCCCCAGCTGGCTGACGTTGAGGATGGTGAGCACGCTGGCTTCGAGGTTGCCGCCGATGGCCACCACCGCGTGCGAAAAATCCCCGACCGCCAGTTGCTTGAGGGTTTCGAGGTCGGTGGAGTCGGCCTGCACCACGTGCGGCAGCACGCTCGACAGCGATTGCACGGTGTCGGCGTCCTCCTCAATCGCCAGCACGTCATGGCCCAGCGTGACGAGCGACTGGGCCACGCCCGCACCGAACCGCCCCAGCCCGATCACCACGACGCTGCCTGAGCGGTGCTTTGCATGCTTATCCAACAATGGGTTTCTCCTCGGGGTAACGGTAGGGGCGACGCAGCTGGTTGGTGGCCAGCGCCATGGCCAGGGTGACGACGCCCACCCGGCCGACGAACATCAGCACGATCAGCATGAACTGTGCGCCCGGAACGAGCTCGGCCGTGATGCCCGTGGACAGGCCGACGGTGGCAAAGGCGGAGATGACCTCGAACAGCACCTTCTCCAGCGGGAAGGCCGTGCTCAGCGGCAGGATGAGCAACAGCGCCAGCGCCACGGTGGCCGCGCTGAGCGCCATGATGGTGAACGCCTGACGCAGGACGGAATCGGCCACCCGGCGCCGGCGGAACTCGACATCGCGGTGGCCGCGCACCTCGTTCCACACCACCAGCATCAGCACGAAGAAGGTCGTGACCTTGACGCCGCCGGCCGTGCCGGCGCTGCCCCCGCCGATGAACATCAGGGCGTAATGGGCCGCCAGCGATTCGGTGGTGAGCGCGCCGATGTCGACCGCGTTGAAGCCGGCCGTGCGGGCCGACACCGACGTGAACAAGGCCGCCAGGGCCTTGTCGGCCAGCGCCAGCGGCCCGAGCGTGCCCGGGTTGTCGAACTCGGCCCAGAAGAAGAGGACCGTGCCCAGCACGATGAGCGCCGCAGAGCCCCAGACCGTCAGCGTGGTGTGCATGGACCACATGGGGCGCCGGCTGCCGCGCTCGGCCAGCAGCTCGTGCAGCACCGGAAAGCCCAGCCCGCCGATGACGATGGCCAGCATCAGGGGCGTCAGTACCCAGGCATCGCCCACAAAGCGCATCACGCTGTCCGACCAGGTCGAGAACCCCGCGTTGTTGAAGGCCGACACCGCGTGGAACACCCCCTGCCAGGCTGCCTCGTCCCACGGCATGTCGTAGCCCAGGGCAAAGCGCAGCGTCAGCGCGACCGCCATGCCCGACTCGACCACGGCCGTGACGACCAGCACCAGCCGCGCCACGCTGCGCACATCGCCCAGGGCCAGCGAATGGGTCTCGGCCTGCAGCAGCAAGCGGGTGCGCAGACGCATCTGGGCGTTGATCAGCAGGCCCATCAGGGTGGCCGAGGTCATCATGCCGAAGCCGCCCACCTGGAACAGCCCGAGGATGACGACCTGCCCGGCGCCACTCCAGTGGGTGCCGGTGTCCACCACCGCCAGCCCCGTCACGCACACGGCCGAGGTCGCGGTGAACAAGGCCGTGAGCAGCGGTGTGGCCGTGCCCTGGGCCGACGCAAACGGCAGCATCAGCAGCACCGTTCCCAACGTGATGACGGCGAGGAACGACAACACCAGCACCGTGGAAGGATGAAGAAAGCGCGTGTTCACCAGGTCACCAGAAGGATGCGGAAGCCCGCACGCACCGTGCGGGCGCCCGATCGTAGCAGCCGCAACAGGCCGTGTCGCCCTCGCTCGGCAAGCGCCGGACCCGCGCGTACCAGCCAGGTGAGCGGCCCTGGGTGCACTGCATGCGACACATGCCGGCCACCTTCGCGATGGCAAGCACCGCCGGCTTCCGGGGTCATGGGTTTGACGCTATCGTGCAGTGTTGCGCCCGCGCTGGCGCCCCCATCCCCCATCCCATTCGGACACAGACAGGAGTCCCCCCATGAAGACCCGTGCCGCCGTCGCCTGGAAAGCCGGTGCCCCACTGACCATCGAAACCGTCGACCTGGAGGGCCCGCGAGAGGGCGAGGTGCTCGTCGAGGTCAAGGCCACCGGCATCTGCCACACCGATTACTACACGTTGTCGGGCGCCGATCCGGAATGCCTGTTCCCCGCCATCCTGGGCCATGAAGGCGCCGGCGTGGTGGTCGACGTGGGCCCGGGCGTCAAGAGCCTGCGCCCCGGCGACCACGTGATCCCGCTCTACACGCCCGAGTGCCGCGAGTGCAAGTTCTGCCTGAGCCGCAAGACCAACCTGTGCCAGAAGATCCGCGCCACGCAGGGTAAGGGCCTGATGCCCGATGGCACCTCGCGCTTCTCGCTCAATGGCCAGCCCATCCTGCACTACATGGGCACCAGCACCTTTGCCAACCACATCGTCGCGCCTGAAATTGCACTGGCCAAGATCCGCCCTGACGCACCCTTCGACAAGGTCTGCTACATCGGCTGCGGCGTGACGACCGGCGTGGGTGCCGTGCTGTTCACCGCCAAGGTGGAGGCCGGGGCCAACGTGGTCGTCTTCGGCCTGGGCGGCATCGGCCTGAACGTGATCCAGGGCGCCAAGATGGTGGGCGCCGACAAGATCATCGGCATCGACCTGAACCCCGAACGCGAGGCCATGGCGCGCCAGTTCGGCATGACGCACTTCCTGAACCCGAAGGACGTGGAAGCCGCTGGCGGCAACATCGTCGATGCCATCGTGCAGCTGACGGACGGCGGTGCCGACTACAGCTTCGAGTGCATCGGCAACGTCAAGACCATGCGCCAGTCGCTCGAGTGCTGCCACAAGGGCTGGGGCCGCTCCATCATCATCGGCGTGGCCGAGGCCGGCGCCGAGATCAGCAC